>JAADGM010000149.1 GCA_013152375.1 FCB group bacterium
GCAGAGATCTATGAAATTGTGAAAATGATCCCCAGGGGGAAAGTTGCAACATACGGGCAGATCGCCGCGATTCTCGGCCGTTGTTCTGCCAGGCAGGTGGGGTTTGCCATGGCGGCTACACCCGCCGATGCAGGAATTCCCTGGCATCGGGTCATCAACAGCAAAGGCCGCATCAGCCCCCACGGTGGTGGGGGCGGATCCGAACTGCAGCGCCAGATACTGGAAAATGAAGGCATTCAATTTGATAAGTACAACCGGGTGAATTTTGCCGATTTCGGCTGGGATGGGCCCGATTTTGAATTTCCTGATTTGAAAGATGAAAAAATCCTTTTCTAGGTTTTTACGCCTCCCTCCTACCAGCTGTCATCACACCGACCCTTCGTCTCCCCTTTTACTGCTGAACCAAATAATAATTGGCTCAAAAAAGAGGATATTAAATCAGGAAAAAACTTAAGAATCTTTATTGCGCACGGAAAAGATGATGAACAGGTCAAATTTGACTTAGGTCATAAATCAGAGAAAGTACTTTCAAGCTGCGATTATAATGTCACCTTTATAGAATTTAATGGCGGGCATTTTGTTGATGATGGGATATTGACCAATGTAAAAGAATGGTTAAAACAGTAATTATTGTCCGTTAAAATAATTAGTTTTGTCCATATCCGGTACGGCCCGGTTGCAGGCCGGCTCCTGCGATGCTGCACGAATGAAAAAGATGAAATCACTTCTGATGAAAAAATTAACGCTTAATAAATTGGTTTTAACCCCAGAGCAGCCATCGAGCCTCGGTCCAGTTTGAGGATCCAACAGCGAAAAGACTGTTTCAATTTTTCTGAAAAGGGTTAAATTTGCTCTGGTCAAATCACAGAGGAGACAGTATGAAACAACTTACCCTTTTCATCGGGCTCCTGATCCTCGTACTGGGGTGTTCCCCGTCAACGGTTCAGGTGACCTATTTCGATGAAACCTATACCCCCGCTCCAAAATCTTCCAGCTCGAACATCATCCTCCGTAAAGATGAATTTCAGCGACCCTATCGTGCCATCGCCATCATTCAGGTAGAACTGGGGAAACGTGCCACCCGGGCTCAACTGAATGAAGCTCTCATCGCAAAAGCCCGGGCAATCGGGGCTGACGGTCTCCAACAGCTGGATTATGATGTTGATCGGGATGTTTACTTCGACCGTATCCCCGTAGCGGTGGGTCGCGGACCCCTGAAACGGCCTAAAGTTGTCACAACCAGACGGGTTAAAGTGAAGAAAACCGCCATCGCTACGGCAGTTGTCTTCGAATAGGTCAGATTATCCGTTGAGGATCATATCAACCAGCAGGACCACATCAACCACGTTTAATTCACCGTCCTGCAAGATATCACCCACTGCCAATTCCATTTCGGTAGGAGGGTCCTCAGAAAGGATCCAGTTTACGAGCAGGACTACATCAACGACGTCGATTGAAGCATCCCAGTTTAGATCGCCGGGTTGAGCGGTGCAGACATTCTGCTGAAATTGGGCTGCATGAAAAGCCAGCGAATACGGGTACCGCTGGGCAATATTGTTCAGATGATCGCCGGGGTACAGTGTAAATTCATGAGGAATGCCGGCTGCCGTCAGTGAATCGCTGAATTCCTGCGCCTGCACATCAAAATAGTAGTCATCCTGATCTCCGCAATCAAGGTAAACCGCCACTGAATCCAGACGGGAGATATCCTCCATCGCCAGGCTTAGCGGGTCATGCAGCATCCACAAATCAAAAATTTCCGGGATGACGGTTCCGGCCGGTGTAACCGGAAGGTCTACATAAAAGGGCGGATTCTGTAAATTCGGGGAAAAAGCACCGGAAGCTCCAAACATGAACATGGAAACAATACCGTTGGTGGGTAGAAACACGCCAAACCAGGTTTCGGCCATGAGATCAGGGATCAGATCAGTAGTATTTGATAAGGCAACGGGGCCGCTGTGAGAGGAAACGGCGCCGAAAAGGTCAGGATGCTTCAAAGCCAGCTCCATGGCTCCGTATCCTCCCATTGAATGACCGCTGATCCCCCTGAAACATCGCTGGGGTAAGGTCCGATAAGTCGCATCAATGTAGTTGACCAGATCATAAACAATATAGTCCTCGTAAGGGCCGTAAAGTTCAGAGTTGGTGTAAAAACTGCCGAGGTAGGGACTTGCGGACCCATCCGGTTTGACGATAATCATTTCTCCGATCGTACCGTCGGAAATCAACGCATCAGCCGTGTCGAACACCTCCCCGTAAAAGAGATGATTGGCACCAAATCCATGGAGAAAATACAATACGGGATAGGGGTCAGTCCCGCCGGGATAAGTTTCCGGGAGGTAGATCGTAAAGGATCTGTCACTCCCCAGACTCTCACTGTAAAATGTTTCTGTGAGTACGGTTCCATTCAAGGCGGTCAAAGGAGACAGAAGCGATGCAAAACAGAGCCATCCGAGGACAGCCTTCGGTATTACTTTTTCCCTGTTGATCATGAGGTCCCCTCCTGTGCTTCCACCCATAATTCATATTTTTGGTCGAGTTCCATCTGCAGCGTCGATCTCTCAGCCATTAACTCCTGGAGCTGCACATAATTTCTCGCATTGGCCGGATCTTTCAGTTGATCTTCAACTCCCTGAATCCGCCCTTCGATATGGGCAATTTCTGATTCAAATTTTTCAATTCTCCGCTGCTTTTTCCGCTGCAACTTCTGCTGAATTTTACGTTCTTCATAACTGAGCTTGTTAGAGGAAATTTCAACAGGAGTTTCCATGGGCTGCGCGGCTTCTTCCTGTTCGTTCTTTTTCCAAAGGTAATAATCATAATTTCCGGGGTATTCCCGTATGCGGCCATTTTCAATTGCCACTACTTTATTACAGATCTCATTGATGAACCGTCGGTCATGACTGATCACAACCAGCGTGCCGGTGTACTGTTTCAGGCTGTTGATCAGAACATCCTGCGACTGAATATCCAGATGGTTGGTGGGTTCGTCAAGGAGCAGAAAATTGGCGGGATTGATGAGCAATCTTGCCAGCGCCAGGCGGGCCTTCTCTCCGCCTGACAGCACCGCAACCTTCTTATTGACCTCGTCTCCCGTAAATAGAAATGCCCCTAAATAGGAACGCACACTGGTAACGGTTTCATGTTCTGCAAGACCTTCGATATTCTGCAGAACAGTACGCTGCAGATCCAGACCATCCTGCTGGTGCTGGGCATAATAGGCCCGGTTGACATTATGCCCTATTTTCAGGGTGCCGCCATCCGGCGATATGACCTCAGCCATTAATTTCATCAGCGTGGATTTACCAGCTCCGTTGGGACCCACGAGGGCAATGCGGTCGCCCCTCTCAACCGTATAATCCAATTGATCGTAAACCACGAGAGCACCATAGGTTTTACGGACTTTTGAGAGTTCCACAACCTTCAGACCGCTGCGGGGCGGCTGGGGAAAAACAAATTTTATTCTCTTATGATTGTCTTCCAGTACTTCCACTCTTTCGAGTTTTTCAAGCTGTTTGATTTTACTTTTGACACGGGTAGCGAGGGTGTTTTTTGCCCGGAACCTTTCGATAAAACGCTCGGTCTGGGCAATTTTCTTTTCCTGATTTTTCGCCTGCCTGGAGAGCAGTTCAAGGCGCTGAGATTTGTATTTTTCGTAGTGCGAATAATCTCCGGTGTAGGTTGTAACACGGCGGTGAGAGATCTCGGCAATATGGGTAACCAGACGATCCAGAAAATAGCGGTCGTGACTGATGATCACCATGGACCCCTCGTAATTTGAGAGAAATTTTTCCAGCCAGATCAGTGATTCAAGATCCAGATGATTCGTGGGTTCATCGAGGAGCAGCAAATCGGGATTCTGTAACAGGACCTTGGCCAGGGCAACACGCATCTTCCAGCCGCCGCTGAGCGTGTCGGCCCCTTCTGAGAGTTTTGCCTCCTGAAATCCCAGTCCGCAGAGGATAACCTTTGCTTTGGTTTCGAGAGAATACCCCTCGAGAGTTTCAAATTCCGCCTGGAGCTTCCCGAGTTTTTTTAATAATTTGTCAGTGGCGTCATGCTGTATCTGCTGTGTGAGGGATTTCAGTTGTGCCTCCAGCCCCGCCAGTTGCGGAAACACCGACAGGGTTTCGGACAGAATCGTCTCGCTGCTGAGATTTTCGACTTCCTGAGGCACATAGCCAATCCGCAGGCCCCCGCGACGAAAGACAGAGCCCTCGGTTACGGATTCCTGATCGAGGATGATCCGGAAGAGAGTCGTTTTTCCCACACCGTTGGCGCCGATGAGTCCGATGCGGTTCCGGGGTTTGATATGCAGTGAAGCATTCTCCAGCAGAACCGCGTCACCAAAAGATTTTGTGATAGAATCAAGTCGGACCATGTGGGAAATTTAACGAGATTACCTGTCTGCGGGGAAGAGCTTTGACGCCGTCAGCGGCGAAAGGCGGTTTTCAGGCGTACCTGGATTTGATGCTCTGTTTTTTGTCCCCTTGTGTCCCCGGGAATAACGTAATTTTTAGCCTTGCCGGGGAGGCCTAAACCATCTTTTGTTATGACTCAATCCGGCTGAATATGGGAAAGGGTTTATTTTGATAACTTATATTAGAAAAATTTTCAGTTTTGAATGTGATGTTTACGGACATTTAAACAATGCCGCTTACTTGAAAATCTATGAAGAAGCCCGCTCTCTCGTGCTGGACCAGTCGGGCTATCCGCTGGAAGACCTCCTGCAAAAAGGCATCAGCCTTTATCTGACGGACGTCACATTAAAATTTCGCAGGGAAATTAAACCGGGGACAGTTCTGACAGTGAAAACCCATGCGCGTGAAACGACCCGGGTGAGATTCAACTGGTTTCAGGAAATGCTCAATTCGGATGGGGACATTTGCAGTACGGCCATTGTAAATGGGGCTTTCATCCGGAATGGCCGGCCGGCAAGAATCCCCCCTGAGATCCTCAGCGTATTCCAAAATTTGAAAGAATGACCTGTCGTTTTACTTCCCTTCTGCTGAAAACAGGTCAGGAACCGCTGAAATCAACTCCTTCAAACAGCAGACTGGGAATTTTCCAACTGGAATAGGGATGGGGATCGTTGCCTGTTTCCACCAGACTTTTCCATAAGCTGAGTGCATTGCCTGATATGTTCATTTCGTTCACGGGCTGGACGATCTGCCCGTTTTCGATGAGCTGACCCATGATGCCGAAAGAAAAATCACCCGTGGTAGTGTTGGAGTTACCGCCGATAAATCCGGTGATGAGAATGCCTTTTTTAATATCTTTCAGCATTTCCGGAACTGACCGCCGGCCGGTGGCAATGAGCAAATTGGAAGGGTCGCCTGCTGTCGGCTCCTGTCCCAATTTCCGGCCGTAGTAGTTGTCTATGTAGTAGTATCGCAGTATCCCCTGGTTGATCATAACTCTCATTTGAGCACCGATCCCGTCGCTGTCGTAAAAACGTGAACCCAGACCTTTTTGGATATACGGATCATCGGTGACGGTCAGCAAAGGCGAGGCTACGGCTTTGTTGAGCATTCCATCCAGATAGGATTTTTTCTGTTGGAGTACCCTTGCTTTCATCGCCCCTGTGAGAAGTCCCACCAACTTTCCGGCAGCAAGGTTTTCAACCAGCATTTCGTATGTCCCCGAAGGCGCTTGTTTTTGTCCTATCTTCCAAAGAGCTCGCCTGACTGACGTGTCGGCAATGAGTCGTGCTTCGGGCAGATCGGATAAGAAATGAGCCCTGGCTGAGTAGCGCTCCCCGGACAGGCTGCCCGTTTCATCCTTCACCGTGACATCCGCACTTTCAGAGAAATAAGTACGGCGGGATTCCCCCTGAAAGCCGTTACTGTGGAGCCGCACCGATTCATAGATCCCGTCTGAAAAACCCGCACTGGCGGACACGACCCGGCTGTCTCCCCCACGTGCAAGTTCTTCTATCTGTGCAATCCTCTCCACTTTTTGGCCCGTATCGTAGTGATTGTAGTCGTGATCTAGCAGCTGCAGATCGAGACGCATTTTTCGGGGGTAATATTGTGGGTCCGGCAGCGCGCGGTATTCATCTTCAGAGAGATATTTTGTTGCCCGCACGGCCTCAGTGATAAACGATTCGAGGGCCGGTTTGCGAAGATCATTAGTGCCGTGTTCTGAATACCGGCTATCAGCATAGATTTGCAGATAAACTGATTTACCGGTAGATTCCTTCAGCTTATCAATTTGAGCATCCCGGTGTATCAATTCAGTTACGCGGTTATTCAAAACCGACACAGCTGCCTGATCTGCACCGGAGGCTATTATTTTCCCCAGAACCCATTGGGCCAGATCGATTCGTTCCTGTCTATCCATATTCCCTTCCAGGTGTTATTATTTCCGAAACAAGGGTTTGAAAACGGCTGTGGACTATCAGACTATCCTTCTCCGCCGACGGTAATGCCCGAGACCTTAATTGTGGGCAAACCCATTGAAACAGGGACGCCCTGCCCTGCCTTTCCACAGGTCCAGCCGCCTTCCGCCATCTCAAAATCGTCTGCCACCATTTCCACCTTGCTAAGCACGTCCGGTCCATTACCAATGATATTGATATCTTTAACAGGCCTGGTTATTTTACCATCTTCAATCAGATAACCCATTTTGACATAAAAGGTAAAATCGCCGGCGCCGATATTAACTTCACCGTTAGTGAAGGATTCGGCATATAATCCGTATTTGACGCTGCGGATGATCTCTTCCTTTTTGTGCGGTCCCGGGAGCATGTAGGTATTCCGCATCCTTGGCAGGGGTGCGAATCGGAAGGACTGTCGGCGACCGCTGCCGGTTGGGGCCGTCTGGTAATGACCGGCACTAATACGATCATGCAGATAAGTCCGCAGAATTCCATTTTCCACCAGGCGTGTCTCAGCTGTATCATTACCCTCGTCGTCAATATTGAGGGAACCCCGGATATTCGGATTCGTGCCGTTATCCACGATGGTTACGAAATTTTTTGCCACCGGTTTGTTCAGTTTATCGGCGAAAATTGAGACCCCTTTGCGGTTAAAGTCGGCCTCCATCCCGTGTCCGATGGCCTCGTGCAGCAGGATACCCGAACTGCCTGCGGCCAGAACTACGGGCATCTCACCTGCCCGTGGCTGTGCAGCCTCGAAAAGACGCAGCGTTTTTGTCACCATCCGGTCGGCTAAACGATGGGCATTCTCCCGGTTGAAATACTCAAACCCGTACCGCCCGGAAAGAGACTCGTGATTCTGCTCGCGCCTGCCGTTGCGTTCCACCGTGCAGGATACAGACAACAAGCCCATGGGCCGATGGTCATAGGTGATACGTCCCTCAGAAGTTGCCACCAGAATATGGCTCGAAGCGTTGGTGAGGTGAATCCCCGCTTTAATAATTCCCGGATCAAGAGAAAAAACATAGGTGCTCAGCTCCTGCAGGAGAGGAACCTTGCGGTCAATGGAAACCTCTTCCCAGGGAATGGTAACCGGGTAATAATTCGGCGGCTGATGAGGTTGCAGCGCTTGTGGAGCTATGGTTTTACGAGGTTCATTTGCGATGGATGCGGCAGTGAGGGCTGCCAGTTTCATTGCTTCCGGCGTAATCTCCTCTGAGTAGGAATACCCCGTCTGGTCGCCTTTTAACACCCTGATCCCAACCCCGTAATCCACATTGCTGCCGGCCCTGTTCACTGCACCGTCTTCGAGGCGGATTGAATTCCCCACACTGTGTTCGAAAAACAGGTCACAATAGTCCCCGCCCTTTGACATCGCCGTAGAAATGACGGCGTTTATGATGTTTTCGTCCACAGCGAATATTTTCAGAAAATCACTCTGTTGCATAGACATTTCAGGCTCCCCGGTGAATAATTTCCCCGAGCTGCATTTCAACAGAAACGGCAGGGCGGTTACACTTACCAACCCTTTTGATCCGGTTAACAGAAACTCCCTGCGGGAAATTTTGGATTTCATAATACCCTCTGATCTGTGTGTTCACAATCGTGATATACTTTAGTTTATAATCAGCTTAATTTAGATGGTTTTAAGAATAATTCTAAAATCAAATTCAACAGAATATTACGGTTCATCGCCGGAGCGACCAGGTCAATGATGGGGATATGCCCGCCGTCCGCATCAGTCGCGCGGTGCAGGCAAAACCCGGTGACGATTCTTCCAACAACTGCTTTTATCCAGTATCCATGCCGTCTGTAAATTATGCTGTTTATAAAAGGTGTATTTTGGCATTTATCGCATACATTTCTCCTGAAAATATTCCTCCGGCACATCGTGTGGGGGATGATGACAATATACTCAGGATCCACGGTGTGCACAGCGCGGTGATGAAATATCATCAGGACCTCTATCTGGAACTGATGCGGAAACCCGGCCCACTGTCCCTGGCAGAGCGGGAAATGATCGCCCTGAGGGTATCCTCGCTGAATAGCTGCGGTTACTGAATGCAGCACCACCGGGCGGGACTCGTGCACAGACTGACTCAACGGAAAATGCCCGTTAATAAAATAGACCGGCTGGTATCCGCGCTTGAAACAAACTACAAAACTGCAGATTTCGACGACCGCCTGAGGGCAATGCTGGACTATACTGATAAGCTCACCCTCAATCCCCAAAAAATTTGTAAAGCGGATGTTGACAGTTTAAGGACACAGGATTTCAACGACCGGGCTATTCATGACATTTGTGCGATAACAGCTTATTTTGCCTTTGTGAACCGCATGGCTGACGGCCTGGGGGTTGAAATGGAACACGAAACTCCGGCATGATAAAAAATCAATACAATTGATTGGAATAAAATGAGAAACAATACTTTACTGCTTTGGATCCTGACTATAATTTTTACGATGGCAATAGCCGCATTTCAAAGAATGACCGGGCCGACCTATCCCGTCAGGGGGACTGCCCGGATTCATGACACCGAAATCACTTTCAAATTACCCCGGTCTCACGGTGGAGACGGTGACGAATTCATTAAACTGGACATCCCTGATAATAACATTACCGGTCAGATGAACTGGAGACGGCTGAACAGTGAGGATGACTGGACGGCTACACCCCTGTTCCGCGTGAATAATTATCTTTCTGCGGCTATTCCGCACCAACCGCCGGCAGGGAAAATCGAATACGTGATCCTGTTAAGATACGGCGACGGCGCACTGACACCGCTGACTGAAGAAGTTACGGTCATCCGCTTCAAAGGTGATGTCCCACTGTACATCCTGATTCCCCATATCCTGTTCATGTTTCTGGCCATGTTATTCTCATCCCGGACGGGTCTGGCCGCATTGATGAGAGAAGAGAAAATTCTGAAACTGGCTGTTTATACGGTTGTCTTTCTTTTTCTCGGTGGAATCATCCTGGGTCCGGTGGTTCAGAAATTCGCCTTCGGTGCTTTCTGGACCGGTTGGCCTTTCGGTCACGATCTGACGGACAATAAAACTGCTGTAGCCCTTTTATTCTGGCTCATTGCCATCTGGCAGATCCGTAAAAATCCGGACAAACGCTGGTGGGCGGTAGTGGCTGCGGTCGTATTACTTGCAGTTTACCTGATCCCGCACAGTGTTCTGGGATCCGAGATCGACTATACCAAGATACCGCAATAGATCCGGTGTTCACAACCGGGGGACCAGGTCCGGCTCATCGCGATACGTGCGGTTATTTTCTATAAAAGCCATTTTGCTTTAGAGCATAGAATTTCAGTTTAGGCCTGACTGACCTGCGCCGATCCGTTCCGTTATTATTTGGATGCGGATTCCGGTCATCCGATCAATAATTTCAGTGCGCCTTCCTGATTATAATCCTAAATTTGCCTGCCCGATATTTGGGGTTAATTCCACAGTTAATGACAATTACGAAATTGAAGCAGGAGTCCCGGCATTATGACAGAACTAACAATTACCGGCTACGGGGATGACCTAACGGTAAACGGCATCCGTATTGGCGATCTTACTCCGGATGACCATAAGAATATTGAGAAAAAACTCGGTGGCAGAAACTATGCGCCCCTGGATGATGTTGTCGTCTCGGCGGTAAAAGATTCCTCCACGCTGATCTGCAGAAAACCCGATCCGGATAATGTGAAAGCCTATATTGAAGAGGAGATCATTGACGGACTGTGTTGCTACTCAGCTGTGAACCAGGGCCAGTTAAATCAGAAAATACTGGATGCGGTCGTTCACCATCTGACGGTAGATAAGCTGCCCACAGTTCCCCGTTCAATCCGTCACAAATATATGGCGGCCTTCCTGATGGCAACAACATCCCTCACCGGCATGGACAGAGTCGTCCCCAAAGTTGCCGGTGTTGAAGCTCCGGAACTCATGTTCAAGATCGCCCGCCGTTGGGGCTACACGGTTAAAAATATCCCTCAAAACGAAGCCCTTATCATTGGAGCAAAAGGGAATTTTCACGGCCGCTCCATGACGGCAGTTTCGTTATCAGATGATCCGGATGCAAAATCAGGGTTTGGACCTTTCGTACCCGGCATTGAACTCGTCCCGTTCAATGATATTGAAGCTCTCGCAGCGATCTTTGCTGAGAAGGGCGACCGGATTGCCGCTTTTCTGGCCGAACCAATTCAGGGCGAAGCGGGCGTGATAGTCCCCAAAGACGACTATTGGCCGCAGGTAGCAAAACTATGTAAAGAGCATAATATTCTACTGGCTATGGACGAAGTCCAGACCGGCTTTGGCAGAACAGGGGCGAATTTTGCCCATCAGCTCTACGGTGTTAAACCTGATTTGATGGGATGCGGTAAGGCTGCCGGAGGCGGGATCCTGCCGGTTTCCTTTGTCGCCGGACGGGATGATGTCATTGGTGTCCTTACACCAGGCTCCGAAGGCTCGACCTTTGGCGGCTATCCTCTCGCATCGGTCGTCGCGACCTATGCCGTGAAAGTTTTGGTTGAAGATAAACTGGCAGAACGCGCCCGGATAAGAGGGGAACAACTGCTGCAGCATTTTGAAGAACTGCAGTCTGAATTTCCGGACAAGATCCGGGAAGTCCGGGCTAAGGGTCTGTTAACAGCCTTCGAGATGCATGATGAACCCCAATTGGACGGACATAAAGTATCCGTGGAACTCCTGAAGCGAGGGATCTATGCTAAAGAGACCCATCACAGTACGGTACGGATCGCTCCGGCTCTGACCATTGAGGCCTGGCAGATCGATGATATTGCCGAGGCAATCCATCAGACCGTGAAGGAACTCTAAACGCGGATTGGGGAACTTCTGCCGGCTTTGAAAATTTGAAGCTCTGTTTTTGCAAGAAACAAAAACTTTGTTCCGTCAGAGATTGGTTCTGATCTTTATCGGATATGATTTATCTGGCATCACGAACGACAGCAAATCACAAAATACAGACCGTGTCCGAATCGCATGGTCAATTTAATACAGCATGACGATATTCTTAATTATACAGTTGAACCCTGATTTATTATCCCCGGTGGCGGGGATGCTCATATGCGGAGTAAGTTGTAAATGAACCGACAGGTTAATATTGTGCTGGGGCTGGCAGTGGGTTTAATTCTATCCGCATTGACCATGGCTCAGGATCCGGCTGAAAACATCAAATCCGTCCAGGATCTTGAAATGGTGGGCGCCATGTTCAGCGATCAGGGGGAATACGAAGAGGCCATCCTCATTTATGAAAAGGTGTTGTTCATGCAAATATCCGTACTGGGTGACCAGCATCCGGATATCGCAGAAACCTACTTAAAACTCGCCGATCTGTACTGGAAGAATAATGAATCCGACAAAGCCGATGAGTACTACCAAAGATCTCTGGCAATCTATGAGAATTCCGTCACGGAAAGTGAAGAACGCCTGATTGGTCCGCTGCAGAAGATGTCCAACCTCTATGCCGTAACTGGCAAATTTGATAAACTCAAGTATGTCACGAACCGACTCCGGTCACTTTCCGACTCACGAAATTTCTGGTCCGGCGACTCAGCCCTGTTTCAGTGGTTGAATAACCCTCAGCAGTCGGGGTATCCCTACGATGACATCCTTGCTTTTATCGATGACGTGTCCAAAGTCCAATCACCCGCAGAAGTTGCCATGGAAATGATGGACCAGGGATATACTTACATCAAACACGGCCTTTACACTGAAGCCATCAATAGTTTTTCCTCGGCACTGATCACAGATAAACCGATCCTGGACAGCGACTATTTCAAAAGTTTCAAAATCGACGAAGATTCTCGTGTGGATTTCCTTAAGGCGCTGCAGACACAACAGCAAATTGATACTTCCAATGCTGCCGTTGAATTTTTTACTTCTCTGATATATAGCAGTCTGGAGGATACAGCCAGCGCTCTGGAACACATAACCCGATACACCAGATTAAGGCCGAATGATTATCGTGGGTTTGAGTTGTCGGGTGATGACTTTGCAGCTTTGTCTGACTGGCTGGAAGCCCTTTTTAATTATCAAAAAGTAGTCTGGCTTGACCCTGAAAACCAGAATGGAAAATATAAAGTCGGCCTGTCACTCCTGCGGCTCGGGAATCCTGAAGATGCGCTGGAAGCCTTCCGGCAGGTTTTGCGTCTGAACCCAAATCATCATGACGCACTTCTCGGGATGGGTATCGCCTATACCGACCTGGGAAAATACGATTTGGCCAGCTCATTGCTGACACAGGCTCTCCTGCAGGAAGGTGATAATGAGGAATCCTATTACTATCTCGGCCTTGCTTACTGGGCCATGAAAAAAGTTCCCGAGGCAATCGAAGCCTTTAAGCGGGCGATCAACCTCAATCCTCATAACGGAGATGCCTACTATTACCTCGGCAGGATTCACGAAAGTTTATTTAAAATCGATGACGCTATCGCCTATTACGAAAAGGCCGAACAATATGTCCCGGATCGGGAAGATATTAATTACCGTATGGGATTACTGTACTACAAAACCAATCAATACTATAAAGCTATGGAACCGCTGCGTGAATATGTCATGGCCGAGCCGGACAGTGTTTCCATATTAAAAATTCTCGGCGAGATCTTCATGGAACAATCCCGATATCCGGAAGCCGTTAATACCTACTCCCGGCTGGCGGACCGGTTTCCGCAGAACGCCGATTATCTGGAACGGATCGGTCAGGCTTACTGGAACCTTGGCGATATGGATAACGCTCTCCTCGCTTATGAACAATTGCTGCTGCTGGATGATGAAAATACTGAAGTGTACTACCGACTTGGTTTAATTGCCAATGATCTGGGAGATTATCTGTTGGCTGAACAATATCTGCTTGAGGCTATTAATTGCGGTACTCCAACTTTTAAAATGTTCTACGAGCTGGGACTGGCTTTCGCTCATCAGGGGAAATTTATGCAGGCTCTGCTGGCCTTTCAGGACGCAGAAACAATCTCTCCACGGGATCCAAAACTGGTTTATCAAATGGGAATTACCCTGGGCGAACTGGGGTTATATGAAAATTCCAATACCAAATTCAGGATTTACTCAAATTCATTCCTGAAGGATCCGCTTCCATATTATTTTATGGGAAAAAATTATATGGCCCTGACCCAATACCAAAAAGCCGTTGAGAATTTTAGCAAAGCCCTGAAACTGGACCCGGAGGATTTCCAAAGTCAATTCAGCATCGGAAAGTGTTATCTGAAATTGGGAGATTACCAGCAGGCCGCGGTCGCTCTTAAGAAGGCACTGTTAATCAATCCTGACGCCCCGGATGCACACTATAATCTGGGTCTCACTTATTTGAATTTAAATAAACTCCGCTCAGCCCGCAACGAGCTGAATATTCTGTACATGCTTCAGCCGGCTTTGTATGACTCGTTGGAAAAAGCGATCAATAATTTCTGATCAGCCTCGCGTGAAACTCCCGGCCTGTGTTTTCAGGAATTCTGTTCAGGGGTGGTGTCTGATGAGGTATTTTCTGGGTGTTTTTTAACAATAGTCCGTCTGTTTTTCCGCCGGAATTTGCGTCTCAGCCGAACGCCGCCCTTCACGATATATTCTGAGATCTCCCGTTCTCCCTTCTTAAAACGAACTTCCCGCAGATGCTCCATCTCCCGGCCGGTGTCGATCAGGATTTCATCGGATTTTACCAGCGACAGAATCTGGCTGGGATATATACTGCGATGCCCGGTCATCAGAAAACTCACGATACAGGCCAGGGCGGCATAGGCAGCCATATCCGATCCAAAAAGTTCCACAAACATGATGCTGGCTGCCACGGGCGTATTGGCGGAGCCCGCCAGCAGGGCGATCATTCCAATAGCGGCAAACAGGCGCGGGTCCGAATGCAAAATGACCCCCAGGGCGTTACCGGCACTGGCTCCGATAAAAAATACCGAAGTAACAATTCCGCCGCTGCCGCCGAAATTCAGGGTTATGCTTGTAAAAATGATCTTCCAAAAAGCCGCAAGATAGGATATGCTGTGCCCCTGCAGGACAGTGTCTATGGTCGTGAGACCAAGGCCAAGGTAGCGGGTCGGTTCAGATTCAATGGGAATGTGAAGATTCTTAAGAAGCAGAAAGATCAATGTTATTCCAACCAGAATCGAGCCGCCCAGCAATCCCTGAGCAATACCGGGCAGGTTCAATTTTAGCCGGATGGATCTGAAAAAGGCCATGGCTTCGATCAGTATAAAAGAGATGATCCCAAATACGATACCGCTGAGAACAATCTCAAGGATGAACACGTTATTTGTGGTCGTTAAAAAGGTCACGCGGCTGTGGAAATAATCCGCACCCAGTGCCATTGCGCACTGATATCCGATAATTCCAGCCACGAAAGAGGGGAATAACACTTCATAGAGCAAGGTTCCCACAAACAGAACTTCAACACCGAAAAGCGCTCCGGCGATGGGAGTACCGAATATGGAGGCAAACCCTGCGCTTAATCCACAGATCACGATGCGCTTGCGGTCCCGATCGTTAAATTTTAGTATATCCGCTATTTTGGAAGATATACTGGCACCAATCTGAGCCGCTGGGCCTTCCTTCCCAACGGAACCTCCGGCGGCAATGGTGATGACTGTTGCAATAAGCTTAATCGGGGCTGAAAGCCCGGACATCTTCCCCGATTTTCGGTGAATGGCCTCAATGACTTTCTCAGTTCCGTGACCCCGGGCTTCCGGAGCAAAGCGATTGATCACCCAGGCGCTGAAGGCCATTGCCAGAGGGAGCGTCAGAAAATAATAGGGATAATGATTTGCCAACCCCATACTGACTTCAAGCAATTTAATAAAAATTGCGGTTGTGGTCCCAACTACAATACCCGTGACGGTTGCAATGATGAACCACTTTATAATATCTACAAAAAGGACAGAGCTTTCGAGTATTTTTCTTAGCATGATTGGCCGTAAAATTACCAAAATTAAGTGTCATTCTACACCACTATAAAAAAGTTATTTCCGGCCTCCGGTACAGGCATCCATGCCATTGGCGTGAAGTTGTAATATGGGAATACAGTTGTAAATCCCGACGCCTGACAGGTCCGATAATATCCCACAAATAAGACACTGAAAAATGTCCGACTCAACGTTGAAATGAGGTAAATATTAAGTTTTTGAAAATATCCAACTTAAGAATAAACCTCAATATTTAATGTTGTATTTATTATACTTATTTAACATCTTCTGTTACAATATATTGGTAAATCTGTACTTTTTAGAATTCTTGAAAAAAGCATTTTGATACTCCCGATTGAGTTGCTTATTTTTCATGGCAGGATTGATAAATGCTGTGCTCAACAGCAAAATAGTACCGACGATAGGAGGAAACTATTTTTGAAAAAATCCTACGGGATTTCTCCTGTTTATCAATGCGAATGGTATTTACTCTTCCACTCTGGCGAATTACATAAAATGAGAGGTTTGTTTAGGGCGAATTTTACATAATTCTGTTCAATGACTATAATGGAAAAAATGTTTGAATATCAGGGGAAAACAACCTCCCTTATAGGTAAAAAGAAAATCACGGCCTATCGCGAATTGTACGAATACCTGTCTGAATTGCAGGTTAACGGGAAGCTGCCCTTTCACGGTGATTATCTGGGTGACAATGAGCTGGCTAAAAATATTTACTCAAAAAAATATTTCCTCAAAGACCTCGAAGGCAATTTACTGGAGCATCACCCTGAAGAGACCTTCATCCGCATCGCCGCATTCATGTCCACCGTGGAAGTCACCAAGACCAAAAAAAGAGAATGGGCCGAGAAATTTTATACCGAGTTGTACCAGGGACGTTTTGTCCCGGGGGGTCGGGTGCTGGCAGGATCCGGTGATCTGTTTCGTCTGAAAACGCTGGCAAATTGCTTTGTCTCAAAGATCGATCATGATGATATCGATTCAATCTATCACACGGCTTTTGAGTGCGCCAGAACCTATTCATATGGCGGTGGTATTGGGGTGGATATTTCATCCTTGCGTCCAAAAGACGCCATCGTCCATAATGCCGCGGACAGCTCAACGGGTGCTGTTTCTTTTATGGATCTTTATTCGCTGACCACCGGACTTATCGGTCAAAGCGGCCGCCGCGGTGCGCTCATGATGACCATCGATGTGAAACACCCTGACATCTTCAATTTCATTAATGTAAAACAGACTCCGAATTGGGTAACAAAGCAAATAATAGAGCGCTGCGAATGGTCAAAGCTGTTCGATGACGAGCAGCTGAAGGAAATTTCCAAACATGTAATGGAAAATACGCAGATCCGCTTTGCGAATATTTCTATTAAAGTCAGCGACGAGTTTATGCAGGCTGTGAACGAAAATAACACATTCCCCGAAGATCATTATCTCGTTTACCAAAAAAACAACCCAGAACTCGTGATGAACTCGCCTCAAAGCGACAAGAATCACTATTCTGTGGGCATTCCATCCAAATCTCCTGAAGACTATAAACTGCTGCACAATTTTGCTACCTTCACTGAATTGAATAACTGGCTCTTCGAAAGTTACGGAGTCTCCGTGGCAGAGCGCGACCTGCTGGATAAGCAGAATCGTGATATATACGGTGACTATGTAGTGCAGTTAAATGAGCTCGATTACGACTTCGCCATTAAACAGGCCGGAGATTTCATGCTCTACTTCAGCAGCGAACCCACCGGGGAAATTCGCAGACTGGTCAAAGCCCGGGAAATCTGGGATCAATTCATTGAAGGCAATTACCGCACGGCAGAGCCCGGACTCATCTTCTGGACGACGATGAGCAAATTCTCTCCTTCCAATTATGTTGGGCGGCCGATCATCAGTACCAATCCCTGTGCAGAAGTTCCGCTGGAAGACGGAGGCGCCTGCAACCTTGGATCTTTGAATTTGTCCCGCTTTGTCGTGAACGGCTATGATCAGAATGCCTATTTTGATTGGGATCAACTGGCTGAGACCATCCGAATTTTAGTGAGATTTCTTGATAATGTTGTGATCTGGAACGAAAAACTGAATGCGCTGGAAAAGCAGCGGATATCCGCCAGCGAAACCCGCAGACTTGGACTGGGTGTCATGGGAATAGCCGACATGATGAATCAGCTGGGACTTGAATATGATTCACCCAAAAGCTTTGAGTTAATTGACAAGGTGATGAGCTTTATTGCAAATGCAGCTTATCAGGCTTCTTCCTGGCTTGCCGAAGAAAAAGGACCGTCGCCGGTTTTTTCTCCTGTAAAATATCTTCAATGCCCATATGCAAAATCAGCACTCAGTGAAGAAACCCGCAGCATCATTAAGAAAAAGGGGCTGCGGAATATCGCCATCCTGTCCATTGCGCCAACGGGGTCAATCTCAAACATTGTCCTGGGTTACCAGAGCGGCCAAAAAAATTATATCGGGGTGTCCGGTGGTATTGAACCTATTTTTGCACTTTATTACACCCGTCGCTCGGAATCTTTCAACAATAAATTTTATAATGTCTTTCACGCAACCGTCCAGGCCTATATTGATAAAATGGGGTTGACTTCTGAGGCAGCGGCCAATTCGGATATGACCTCAATTCTTCCCGCGTATTTCCACAGAACGGCCCATAACATCCATCCTGACCAACGCGTGAAAATACAGAGTATCTGTCAGAAATATATCGATCACAGTATTTCTTCAACTGTCAATTTACCCGAAGACACGGAACCTGAGCTTATCTCCAATATCTATATTAAAGCCTGGGAGTCCGGCCTTAAGGGCATAACCATTTACCGGGATGGCAGCCGATTCCCAATCCTTGCTGTCGAAGAGAAAGCCTCGGCTTTCCAGAAAGCAAAATTACAGAAATACAAAATAGATTTGCCTGACGGGACAGAAGCCATCTGCCACGGAGATGAAATCCTGAAACTCCCCAACGGAAGACTTACCACGGTCTATCACTACATGAACCGTGACAACCTGAATATTGAAGATATGCTGTTAAATACCCACCCGGAGGAAGTCATCAAGTGATAAAAATCAAAGCGCAGCAGGCAAAGATACAGGCCGTCGCTGCAAACCCAAAAGCCCCGGAGAAAACAACTACGGAGGCTCCTGTCAAAAGGGGTAACATCACCCGGGAAAAATTATTTACGCCGAACAGGCCTGCGGTAGTGGATGCAAAAGTCTATAAACTCCGGAGTGTGTTTGTTAAGAATTCCGTTTTCATAACTCTGGGATATGTTCGTGAAAATGAATTTACCAGGCCCATTGAAATCTTCATCAACTCAAAAGATCTCACCCGGGCACCGGAATATGTCGTTTTAACCCGGCTTATATCAGCTATCTTCAGGCGTTCCAGCAATCCCGACTTCATTTTAGAGGAACTGAGAGGGATTTTTGACCCCAGCGGAGGCTCATTTAAAGAGGGAAAATACTATCACTCATTTTACGCTGAGATTGCAGATGTAATCGAGCAGTTTTTCTTTGATGTGGGAATCCTGGAAAGACCGGATGTACTGCCGGCTCAGGACAACGGCCCGCAGGAAAGTGTCACGAGGGGGTATCCTGAGGAGATTGGAAACACCGAAAATAACTTTTTCAAAATATGCCCCGATTGCAATAACCGCACCCTCAAAACGGAGAATGGCTGTAACACCTGTATGGATCCTGAATGCGGTTACAGCAAATGCGATAAATAGCTCCCGCGCCCCCATGAGCATGTTCTTCCCGGGGACCAGCTCGGGAATTATTTTTGCATTCCCGGATCCCAGAATAAATATTTATCCCGGCCGGCTTTTTTAGCCGCATACATTGCCGTATCCGCCCTTGAAAGAATAGCCGAGGCATCATCGCCGTCATTTGGAAAGATGCTGATTCCGATGCTGGCTGTGATAAATTTAATCTTTATATCATCGAATTGATAGGGCCGGCCAAGTTCTTTCGTGACACGTTTGGCGACTGTTTTTGGCTGCAGGTCAAACTGGTTATTGATCAAAATAACGAACTCATCACCGCCAAGGCGGTAAATGATATCACTTTCTCTCAAAGATCGTTTTAATCTCGCAG
Source organism: FCB group bacterium (assembly GCA_013152375.1). GTDB lineage: Bacteria > Fidelibacterota > Marinisomatia > SCGC-AAA003-L08 > JACNLC01 > JAADGM01. The sequence continues at coordinate 19,423 of JAADGM010000149.1, forward strand.
CTACTTCTATCAAAAGTTTATCCCCCACATCATGACCGTATTTATCGTTGACCTCCTTGAAGTGATCCAGATCAATAAATAGAAGAGCACGCTCTACGTTGTAACGCTGCGAATAATGCAGTTCCTGTTCAATTCTTTCAAAGAAGGAGCGTCTGTTATACAGGCCGGTGAGGGCATCATTACGAGCCTGATACTCCAGCTTCTGTTCCGCTTCCTTCCGCTTGGAGATATCTCTGTAGATACCGTAAACAGCGATTTGCCCGTCACCATAACGTACGGGGGCCCCAATTATGGAGACCATCACTGGAGACCCGTCCTTCCGGTAACGGACGGTTTCAAATTTCTCCCTGACACCTTCGCCAACCAGCCGGGAAATCTTTTGCGCTTCATCCATTTCATCTTCCCGTGCTATAAGCCGGTCGATATTTTTCCCCAGAGCTTCGTCCTTGCTATAACCGAACATGGCGACGAACTCCCTGTTGATATTCTTGATGGTCCCGTTATTATCGACCAGAACCATACCTTCAGGTGCACTTTCAAACAGCTTGTCGAGAAATGTCTTTTCAATCTGGAGAGATTCTTCAGCCTCTTTTCGTTCTGTGATATCAACGATTTGGATGATCATGTCGGAAGCGGATTTGTCAGGATTCGGCAACACTGAAAAATTGGCCACGCCCCATAAGATTTTCCCATCACTCCGACGGTAACGCTCTTCCAGGTTTAACTGCTTGATCTCACCTGAAATCAGCTTGTCGAGATGCTTCCTCAGTTGCTCTTCGTCCTGATCGTAGGTAATTTCTTTAAGACTTTTAGACATCAGTTCAGATTTTGAATATCCCAGCATTTTGCAGATGGTTTCATTCACCTGTATAAAATTCCCGGGCGGCTCAAAAATCAGCATACCCGTGGGAGCGTTCATGAATGCTCCCCGGAATTTTTCTTCATTTTCCTGAAGTTTCCGCTTCAGTTCGAGTTTCTCAATACCTTTCTGGATTGAAAAATGCAGGATCTCAAAAGAGATGGGCTTTTTGATAAAATTGATCGCACCCATTCGCAGCGCTTTGATCGCATAGTCCAGATCACCATGCCCGGTTATGACGATCGTCTGGAGTTCGGTTTGTAACGCACTGGCACGTTCCAATAATTCCATGCCGTCAATTCCCGGCATACGGATATCCGTTATCAGTACATCAAATTGCTCACGTTCCAGCAGTGCCAGAGCCTCTTCCCCGGAATTCAGAGTGGATATTTCGTAGTCCGGCGACATCCGCTCCAAAGCTCTTTTGATCAGTTCGCACAGACTGATCTCATCATCGACGATTAGTAATTTAACTTTTCCCATAAACCCAGACTAAAATTGCTCTTGTTATTTAGAGATTCCGTTGTGATTTTGCCGTGAGGGCCGCTTCAATCTTCATCAGACATTCCTTCAAATGAGCCTCCGTTATTTCGTTCAGTTGTCGGATCTTTACATCGCGCCTGATCTTTAACTTCAATGATGTCAGATCGGAGAGGGCCAGAGAGACTGCATCCTGCGGATAGGCTTTATTCTTCTCCAACATCAGGCGGATCAGAATTTCAAGGTGCAGTCGTTGCAATTCCCTGCGATAACTGTTAATATTGTCTCCCTTATCCACCTCCTGCCAGATATTATCCCTCAGATATGAGAACATATCCGCTGTTGAAAATGCAGGGGCTCCAGGTGCAAATCTCAATTCGTTATCACTAAGTCTGTTAAGAACGTAGGTTGAATAAAGTCTCGTCAGGGCTCTCCCCTGTAATTTTAACACAGCATTGTGAACAGGGTACTCCAGGCGGCTGCGCCGCCACAGGGAGCCCGAGAAATCACCTCTTAACTCGGGAATGAGCTTATTCAGCAGAGCAGGGGGAAAATCAAAAGCATCGGGTTGAAAGAGCGATTCATTCAGAAACTTCAAAGCCCTCCACTGCTCCTCCGCCGGTACCACTTCAAAAGGCAAGCGATCCTTCGTATCCCCATAATGACCCCGGTGGACGTACATCCCGCCGACATATTTCGTCACATTATTGGCCATATTGCGATATTCTCCAATACCCTGGTTGAAGAGTTTAAGGTATCGCTGATAACTCTCCCCCTTTTGCAGATCTTCCTGAGACAAAGATGTCCAGAGTTCCCGGACAAGATCCAGTCTCTGCCCATAATAACTCAGAGGATCGGTGGTCATATCATATAAGCTGCAGCTGGGATCCATTCCTTTGATGGAATACCCGTTTGCATCACTATCCGTACAGAATTCCAGCAGCGGTTCACCGACCCGGCCGGCTATATCCTCCAGCAATTGTTTTTCGGCTAATTCAGTCGTATCTTCCGGCTCTGCATAGGCATATTCAATGGCCCAATAATCATAAACCCCCAGAGCGGTCTGAAAATAGTCACCCTGCTCATCTCCCCTCTTTGACAGGTTGATGGGTGTATAATCCATCACCGAACCAGTTGTCCCCCAGTCTTCAGTAAATTTCACATCGCGGAGTAATCCCAGAGGATAGATGTGGCTCGCGCGAAAATTATGTCTTAATCCCAGCGTGTGGCCCACCTCATGAACAATTAAATCCGTAAGGCCGTCCTGTACAAATTTCTCATAGTCAACATCACCCTCCAGACCACGGCTCTGGATCAGATTCCAGCCAAATTCCATTTGCTCTTTTTTTTCTGCGGCATAGTTACACTGCTGCATTCCCACCGGGGTTTCCGCTTCCACTTCAGTAGTCCTGAGAATTTCTTCCAGCGAAAGCGGCGTGATAAACTGATCATATTCGGTAAAAAAATGGCGGACAAAATCCGCACTTACACGGATATCCGCATCGTAGATCTCACCTGTGTAAGGATTTGCCCTGGAGGGGCCGACCGCATAACCGCCGCCGGGCTGGACAATCCACCGAACAGTGTTATAGCGCACATCTGCCGGGTCCCAATCGGCATCATCCGGCATTTGCCGGACTATTATGGCATCTTTAATACCGATCCGTTCAAAGGCATTATTCCACAACAGAATGCCCCGTCTTATCGCATCCCTATATTTCTCCGGAACGGTATTTTCAATCCAGTACACAATCGGTTTTCCTGGAGGAGAAAGTTCAGCCTCAGGGTCGGCCTTCTTCAGATTCCAGCGATTGATGTAATAGGTGTAGGGGGTTTCCCGTTCGACCGAAGAATAATCCTGAAATAAGGTAACAAAATGTCCCACCCGATCATCCGCAATGCGGGGTTTATAATCGGTTTCTGACAGAGTTGAGAGACTGTAGTGGTAGCGCATCAGCATACTTCTTGAATCCGCCAGTGTCGTCGAATTGTAAGGCTTACCCGAGTAATAGTGCAGTGAGACTTCAATCTCGGTATTTGCGGGAAAGGACTTCAACTCAATAAAAGTGCTGTTTTTTTTATCCAGCGAATACTTTTGTTTCCATTGGCCTGTATTGTATTCAACACGGGTGTATTTATCGGTTAGGAAAAGATCCGACAGGTCAACCAGAATCCGCTTGGTTACCGAGTCCGGCTGGCTTTTGATCTCCACACTGTTTACAATGGAATTGGAAAGACTGTGTTCAACAGCCCGGTGCATGGCAGTTTTATCCTTTGCCCGATAGAGGGTATTCAGATGAATGAGCTGTATCCGTTTACCCTGTTTCTTAAAGCGGAATGGGAAATCCCCCAGCATTGCTCCACTGTCAAAAATACGGGCATCCCCGGACTGACGTGTAGCATTGAACAGATAGGTTTCACCCAACTGGTCCGGAGAGAGACTAAGATAGTATTTATCCTCTTCCTCATTGACATAAATATCAAATAAACCTTCGATACGATCAAAATCTTTGATGAGTTTTTCAAATTCCGGAAGTTTACCCGCTTCTTCCTTTTTTGATTTTTTCTTATCTGTCGCAGTAGAATCCGGCGTTTGTTCATTACCATTAGGCCTGGCTGCCCCGGAAGCTGTCAACAAAAAAATTGCCACCAACCACAGGATGATTTGACTGTTTTGTTTCGATTTTGCCATTTTGTTTCCGGTTTTGATCTGGGTTAATGATGACCGAAATTTATTCACCCAGGTTTTAGATTTTTGATAACCCACTGCCGGATTGTTATTTACGGAAGCTGTATTTCAGCATCTCCAGCAGGCGGGGATTATTTATCAATCATACGGGAATGTGTCACTAAACCGCATAATTTTAGTGTCTTTCAACCGCAGAAAATACTAAAGCGATGGGCATTCTTTTTAGTAAAATATTGGCATGAATTCCTGCTGATACGAGCAGCCGGGCCAAGCTGATGGTATTGTTTCAGGAACCGACAGGTTTTTTAAATCCGTCGGATCCGTCAACCTTTAAGATGTGGGCATCTTCAAGTGACCTAACACAGAAATGAGACCGACAACACAACGGGCAGGGATTCAACGTGAGATCAGTTGTTCCCGTTCAGGTCCCGTAGAAACAAATTTTATGGGTGTTTCCATGATGTCTGATAAGATCCGGATAAAGCGTTCGGCCCTGGCCGGCAGTTCATCGAAATGCTCGATATCGGTTGTAGGTTCACACCAGCCGGGGATGGACTCGTAAATAGGCGTTACCTCGGCCAGTCTGTGCAGGACTTCGGAAAAGTGTTTTGTGCGCTGCCCGTCAACTTCATAGGCGGTACAAATTTTGATCTCGTCAAGCTCATCGAGTACATCCAACTTGGTAAGGGCAATCTCCGTAAAACCATTGATCCTGGAGCTATATCCGGCCAATGTGCCGTCAAACCATCCGCAGCGTCTCGGGCGGCCGGTCGTTGCACCGAATTCACCACCGGTTTCTTGTAGCTGACTGCCGGTCTCGTCAAACAATTCTGTCGGAAAGGGACCTTCTCCAACCCGGGTCGTATAGGCTTTAAATATGCCGATTCTCCTGTCGATAGCGGTAATCGGAATTCCCAAACCGTTGGCTATTCCACCAACAGAGCAGTTGGAAGAAGTGACAAAGGGATACGTGCCGTGATCGATATCCAGCAAGGTCCCCTGAGCGCCTTCAATGAGAATATTCGCACCAACTTCCAATTTACCCTGCATGAATTTGAACGTATCCGTCACCATCGGTGAAATGGATTTGGCACATTCCAGGAATTTAGGAAATTCATGTTCGATATCTTCTGCAGACAGATCGTAAAGTTCACCGTGAGTTATGGCATCCTCCAGCCTTTTCTTCACCATCTCCTCGAGTTTATCAGAATCCGTCAGATTATGTCCCCTGATGCCGCGTCGGTTGTATTTATCAACGTAAGTCGGGCCGATACCGCGGGAGGTGGTGCCTATCTTTTGCGCTGTGTTTGTTTCCGAAGCTCGATCGATGGCACGGTGTACAGGAGTGACAATATGAGCTGTATTTGCGATGTGGATTCGACCCTCCACTGAAATACCATTTTGTCTGAGCATATTGATTTCCTCAACCAGACTAACGGGATCAATCACCATCCCGTTCCCCAGTATACAGTGACAATCATCTCTTAAAATACCCGATGGCACCTGGTGCAGGATAATTTTCCTATCTTTAACGTAGACCGTATGGCCGGCATTGGCACCCCCCTGATAGCGGGCGACTATATCAACATTCGCGCTGAGATGATCGACGATCTTGCCCTTGCCTTCATCTCCCCATTGGCCTCCTGTTATGGATATTATTGACATTTTTCTCTCGATTTATACCATGAAAATTATCAGTGTTTACATAAAAAAACTCCGATGTAATCGGAGTTTTTTTATTTTATCTGTCACTGTTGGAATTTTATCCTATTTTTTCTTTTTCATTTTTCTGCCGGCTCGGTTTTCGAAATAGACCATTACCGGACTCGCAATGTATATCGAAGAATATGTTCCCACGACCACTCCGATTATCAACGCAAATGCAAACAGCTGAATAATGGACAAGCCGATTATAAACAGGATCAGAACGACGATCAGGGTTGTGAAGGAGGTGATAATGGTTCTGCTGAGCGTTCCATTGAGGGCTGTATTGACGATATTCTCCAACTTTTCTCTGGAGAGAGCTTTAATGTTTTCGCGGATACGGTCAAAGACAACGATTGTATCATTCAGTGAATATCCTACAATGGTCAGGAAGGCAGCTATAATTTCCAGATTTATCTCCAGATTCAGCAGAGAGAATATCCCCAGGGTCACGAGAATATCATGCAGCAGAGCCACAACGGCTCCGATAGCATAATAAAAATCAAATCGAAAGGCAATATAGATCAGTATGAGTATCAGGGCAACCAGGATTGCTCTCACGGCAGTTGTACTTAATTCTTTCCCGATTTTCGGACCTACCGACTCAATCCTCCGTGTTTCGAATTTTTTCCCGCTGAAGGCACTGTTCAATTTTTGCTCAACAATTGTCCCCGAAGCTGCCGTCTTGATCAGCACTTCATTTTCATCCCCGAATGCAACGATGCCTACGTTACCCAGGTCCTGGTCCTGCAGCAATCCGCGCAATTCGGAGATGTCAACAGGTTCCTCGAACTTCAGCTGGGCGATAGTACCCCCTGTAAAATCGATGGAGAGATTCAGCCCGCCTTTAATTGCGATTGACAACAGACCGGTGACGATCACGATCAGAGAAAGGGTGATGGCAATTTTTCTTTTGCCTAAGAAATCATAATTCGTATTCTTAAATAATCTCATTCTATATACTCAATACTTTAATGGGTTTTTTCTTTCCGAACATCATATAGATCGTTCTGGTGATAAAGACTGCCGTAAACATGGAGGCCAAAATACCAATACTCAATGTAACCGCAAATCCCTTGATGGGACCTGAGCCGATCCATGCCAATACGAAGGCCGCGATGAGGGTGGTGATATTGGCATCCAGAATTGTTATGAATGCCCTCGAATACCCGGCATCAATGGCGGCCTTTACCGTTTTGCCCTTATCGAGCTCTTCCCGGATTCTCTCAAAAATAATCACATTTGCATCTACGGCCATACCAATGGTCAGGATCAAGCCTGCAATGCCGGGCAAAGTGAGGGTGGCCTTCAGCATCGACAACACACCCAGCACTAAAAACACGTTCAATAAAAGGCTTAAATCCGCGAGAGCGCCCGAACCTTTGTAATAGAAAATCATAAAAATGATCACTGTCAAAAAGCCCCAAAACATAGCGTTGGTACCGGCCAGGATAGAATCATGCCCCAGAGAAGGCCCCACGGTCCGTTCTTCAACGACATCCACAGGGGCCGGCAGTTTACCAGCACGCAAGACATTGGCAATATCTTTCGCCTCATCGATATCATCCAGTCCGCTGATCTGTGTCCGACCACCGGGAATGCGGTCGCGGATCACGGGTGCCATATAAACTTTACGGTCCAGTACGATGGCAACATTCCGTCCTACATTCGCACCGGTGAACCTGGCCCAGGTTTTAGATCCTTCTGCATTCATGGTAAGGTTTACAATAGCCTGCCCGGAAACATTTGAGCCCACACCCCCAAGGTTGGCTCTGGCATCAGTGACGACACCACCGGTCAGGACCGCCTCACGGTTCAAATAATAAATTCTTTTATAGGATAAAACACTGCCGTCGTCACCTTCTACCTGGATGAGTTTATTACCCCAGACAAAGGCGCCGTCTCTGGGAATCAGTTTTTTGACCTTGTCATTGTCCAGTAATTTCTGTAATTTGCTGACGTCCGCCGCAAAGACGCCATACCCGCCTCTGAACGATTTCAGATATCCCGAGAAGGGTTTATCCTGGAGAACCTCGGCGGAAGTTGTATAGAGTTCATTCGATGATTCATCTTCAACCTTCTGAAAAAGCTCGTCAACCTCATCCGTTGACTGAGTAGTATCTGTCGGGGCCTCCGCTTCAGTCACTGCCGTAGTATCTGTTTCAGTGATGGGAGATTCCTTTAGGGCCGCATCCAGTTTGTTGAGGACCTGTTGGAAATCTTCGGTGTTTTTGACCAGGATAAATTCCAGCAGGGCTGTTCTCTGTAACAGATTCCTGGCCCGTTCGGCATCCTTCACTCCGGCGAGTTCGACAATGATCCGGTTTTTCCCTGATTTTTGAATCGTCGGCTCCGAGACGCCAAATTCACACGGTTCCGGATGATCTCAAGTGCACTGTCAATAGCATCTTCTGCCTGTTGTTTCAGGGCCGTGATAACATCGGCATTGGTTTTTCCTGAAAGTCCGTCAAGATCAGCATAATATTTAACGAGCCTGAGATTGGCAGAGTTTACCAGTGTTTCGAATTCGGTGAAAAAATCGGTGTTATTGGCCAGAGCCAGCTTGCTGGCTTTATCAATCACATCCAGCAGATGCGGATCTTTTTCTTTGGCCATATTCTGAGCAAGGATTGGAATGTCAACTTCCAGCACGACATGCATTCCACCCTGTAAATCAAGCCCCAGATTGATCACATTATGATAAAGCTCCCGAAGGTCACCGGGTGCATCTTTTTCCATTTGAGTTTTTTCAGCTTCGGACATGGTATAGTAGGTTACAGAGGGCCAGAGCTTATAGGCACTGAACAGTAAAACTGCACCGATTATCAACCATCTCATTCCTGTACTTTTCAGCATAGTCTTCTTTTTCTTATTAAAAAGTGTTGCATTTAGAAATAACGATCCGTCTAATCGTATAATAAGTTTGTTGAATTTTCCGGCAATTTCGATGTCAAATTAACAAAATTGCCTCAGAAAAAAGCCTGCCAATTTAAAACGATCTCCTTATGCAACAAACGTTTTTGTTTTTGATAATTCCAGACTGCACTATCTTAGAAGGGCTGTCAGATGCTGTAAAAAAGAATGAAATTAACATCTTCACTTTTATTGCATAGCAGTTTTACCCTCAGTAAATTTTACACTTGATATACTCCACAAATGAAAGTATTTGATACAAAGATCATTGCAATCTCTAACCAGAAGGGGGGCGTTGGTAAAACAACCTCGGCTGTTAATATTGCATCCTACCTTGCCGTAGCCGAGATTCCCACGCTGCTGGTGGATATGGATCCTCAATCCAATGCCTCAACCGGGGTCGGTGTGGACGCTGCCAAGCTGAACGGATCCATTTATTCCGTCCTGATCGGTGAAAATTCAATCCAGAGTTCTATTCAGGAAACCGATCTTGATTTTCTGCATGTTCTCCCTGCCAGCAAGGACCTCGTCGGGGCGGAAATCGAGCTGGTGAGTATGTATTCCAGGGAGTATAAACTGAAAAAAGGATTGGATGAAATTAAGGGAAAATATAAGTATATCATCATTGACAGTCCGCCGTCACTGGGGTTACTAACCATTAATGTACTGAGTGCGGCAAATTCAGTACTGATCCCGATTCAGTGCGAATACTTTGCCCTTGAGGGATTGTCCCAGCTGTTAAACACGATTCAACTGGTACAGCGCCATCTGAACAAAGCCCTTGAAATTGAAGGGATCTTAATCACAATGTATGATAACCGGCTTAATCTTTCCAGGCAGGTTGTCCAGGAAGTCAAGGAGTATTTTGGGGATAAGGTTTATAAGACCTTCATCAAAAGAAATGTCCGTTTGGGGGAAGCCCCCAGCCACGGCAAACCCATCCTGCTCTATGACGCGACTTCTATGGGAGCCCAGAATTATATGAGCCTTGTTTCAGAAATGTTGGCTGAAAATGACTAAAAAAGGACTGGGAAAAGGCCTGAGAGCCCTGATCACGACATATTCCACGGAAGATGGCGACCGGCACATGGAAGGTGCCGTGCCTACGGACAGTATTGTTTCGAATCGAAATCAACCGCGGCAGCACTTTAACGAAGACGGCATGCGTGACCTCATTGAATCGATCCGTGAGAATGGTATTCTGCAGCCTCTTACTGTGCACGATGCCGGCGACGGGCAATACGAATTAATTGCCGGTGAACGGAGACTCCGGGCGGCAATAGAACTCGGTCTTCCTACCGTTCCGGTTTATGTCATCAGCGTTGAAACAGATGTGGAAATGCTGGAGCTGGCGCTGGTCGAGAATATACAGCGGGAAAATCTTGATCCGATTGAAGAAGCCGAAGGCTATGCCATTTTAGCCGGTAAACACAACCTGACGCAGGAAAATATCGCCAAAAGGGTCAGCAAAAGCAGGGCTGCCATTGCAAATTCACTTCGGCTGCTGAAGCTTCCACCGAAAGTAAAAGATTCCCTGCGAGCCGGAAAAATCTCGTCGGGACATGCTAAAGCGCTGTTGGGTTTAGGGAACAGTGTCGCCATCGAAAACCTTTATGAGAGAATTTTGCGGGACCATCTGAGCGTCCGCCAAACTGAGGAATTGGTCCGTAAAATTACAATCCATGGTCCCGTAAAAACAGGTGCCGGCAGGAAGTCTGTTGTTAAACCACAAATTATCATTGATGTTGAAAACCGCATCCGATCGGTTTTGGGAACAAAGGTTCTGATCAACCGAAAGCGCTCGGGAAAAGGGAAAATCGTTCTGGAATTCTATTCAGATGAAGATTTGAATCGGTTACTTGAACTGATTACGCGCATTGAAAATTAAACAGGAAATTTTATTTTATTATTTGTCGTAGCTACCTAATTAATCATAATTTTGCGGGCTTTTTTCAAGGGTGAAAAAGAAGAATTATACTTTTCTCGTTGTCACCGACAAAGACGTAAGCCATAGCTTTTCTTTTTCAAAAACATGGTTTTTACCCGGATTGATTTTTGTCATCGCAGTTGTTGTTCTGACCATTATTGGATTTAACAGGGTCTTATCTCATGATGAGCTTGTCAATGAGGTCTCAGATTTACGGATTTTTAAGCGGGATGCCCTGGCAGTCATTTCTGATCTCAACGGCATGGATCTGCTGGAGAACTCTCCGGATTATGAAACAACCTTAAAGCGTCGGATCGCCGGCATAGACACCCTTTTCCCAATAACGGCACCCGTTGAGGGCTATGTGACCCAGGGCTTTGATCTGACTCCCAAAACATATCATAGCGGCATCGACATTGCTGCTAAAGTGGGGGATCTGGTGCGGGCACCGGCTGATGGTCTGGTTGTCTTTTCAGGGTATTTACCCGAAATGGGGAATATGATAATTCTCTCACACGACAACGGTTTTTTTACAGTTTATGGTCATAATGATACCAATCTCGTACGGCAGAGGGAGCTTGTTTTTTATCAGCAGCCCATTGCCAAAGTCGGAGGATCCGGAATTACGGAAGGGCCTCATTTACATTTCGAGATATGGAAAAATAACCATTTGATCGACCCTCGAAAATTAATTGATGAGTACAAAAGAAAAGATGTCTCACTCCACTAAAACGCCTGATAAAATGAATACCATCCTCGGTGAAAAAATCGAGATAAATGGGGATATTGATGTAAAGAGCGGGATCATGATCCATGGTAAGGTCGTGGGCAATATCGTTGCAAGCGGTACCGTACGCACATCAGAGAACTCTCTGATTACCGGAACCATCAAAGCCACAAATGCTATGATCAGCGGCCGGATCAAGGGAGACATCTCTGTAGATAACAAAATTGTATTAGGCGCCAAATCTGTCATTGAAGGAAACATCAGAGCAAAAATTCTGGTGATCGAAGAAGGCGCACAATTTGACGGTCAGTCCAACATGAGCAGTCAACCGACGGTCAAAACATCAGTCCTGGGGGATAAGCAGAAACCGAATGTCTGACGCCCCTGCAGAATGGGGAAAATACTCAGCCGCCGGCATCCAGATGGTGCTCATTCTGCTGCTGTGCTGGTGGCTCGGTTCTAAAATCGGAGAATATTTCAATTTCGAACCCTGGGGGAGCATCCTGGGGATATTTTTTGGAATCTTTGCAGGAATGTACAATCTAATTAAATCGGTAAAGTAAAAGTTAATTGAAACTTTTTATCAAAACAGTAACCATCGAAACCGCTGTCCTGATCATCATCGGTCTGTTCCCCTTTTTAGCCTGGTGGACCCAGTACAGCAGAGAACTGCTGATCGCCTTCATGATCAGTCTTCTTAACGCCACGGCCGGCTATCACATCGCCGTGCGCTTTTTTAACGAAAAAGCCGCAGTGTTTAATAAATTCGTTTACGGTGGCATGCTGATCAGAATAATTTTTCTCATCGGATTTGCCCTTTTTATGATTAGTCGTGAATATGTGCAAAGCGTGCCCTTTTTCATTGCATTAATGTTTTTTTATATTCTCCACCAGTGGACTGAAATAACCTCATGGATCAAAGTTTTACCAAACCAGAAGACCGGAATTACCGCATGAGAAAATTTTTCATTATCCTTCCTGCAATCTTCCTTTTTATCAGCTTTGGCTTTGCACAACACAGCGGCGGGTCGGAAGATATCACTGGTTCACACACCGAAAAGCCGGAAACCGTGCGCCCCGGTGAAGAAGAACAATCCGAAGGGGTAACCGGAGAAGTGATCATGCACCATCTTTCCGATGACCGCACATTTGACATCTTTAATCCCTTCCATCCGCTTGAACCCATCAAAATCGAACTCTACAAAGAGGGTGGCAAACCTTTTCTCGGGATTACCAAACAGGTTGTGATGATGTGGATCTCCGGACTTCTGTTGGTTTTATTTTTCACACTGGGTTACAAAAAAAATCGCAGAGTCCAATCCGGTTTTGGCAATCTACTGGAAGTGTTCATTGTCTTTATCAGGGACGAGGTCGTATATCCGAACATGGGGAAAAAGCAGGGCGACAAATTTTTACCGCTCATCCTGACCTTTTTCTTTTTCATCGCCGTGACTAATTTATTAGGCATCATTCCGGGAAGTGCCACTGCAACCGGATCAATAAATGTGACTGCCGGTCTGGCCATCATTACTTTTGTAACCTATGTTATTTTCGGGAATAAGCATTTCTGGAAGGACATCTTTGCCACACCGGGGGTTCCCCTCTGGCTGTTGCCGATCATGGTTCCTGCCGAAATCTTTGGTCTTTTCACAAAACCTTTTGCGCTGGCGATCAGGTTGTTTGCCAACATGAATGCCGGTCATATCATTATTTTTGCCTTTTTAGGGATCATTATCAATTTGAAAAATTACTGGATCGCCGTGGGGTCTGTTCCCATGGCCATTGCAATTAACATGCTTGAATTGTTCGTTGCTTTTCTGCAAGCCTACATTTTTGCGTTACTTTCGGCCATTTTTATTGGAATGGCTGTAGCAGAACACGATGAACATTAACAGATAGGATAACTCAATAATAGGAGATAGGATAAAATGGACGTAGCAGTATGGGCAGCATACCTTGGTGCAGGACTGGGTGCAGGACTGGCAACAATAGGTGCAGGAATTGGGATCGGTAATATCGCAGCAGCAGCATCTGAAGCAACCGGACGTCAACCTGAAGCCTCAGGTGATATCAGAACCACAGCGTTGATCATGTCGGCCCTCATTGAAGGTGTGGCCCTATTCGCAGTTGTGACCTGTTTCTTGCTTCAGGGCAAATAAACTTAAAAGGAAAATAAAATGTTAGAAGTTCACGGCGGTTTACTAGCCTGGACTGTCATCACTTTTTTGCTGTTATTGGTAATCCTGGGTAAGATTGCCTGGAAGCCAATAATTGAAGCTCTCGAAAATCGGGAACGGGATATTCGCGACGCTCTGAGCGCCGCTGAGCAGGCCCGGGCCGAAGCTGATAAAGTCTCTCAAGACTATGACGAAATGATCAAGAAGGCCCGTTCGGAGGTTCAGCAGATCGTAGCAGAAGGTAAAGTCACCGGAGAGAAAGTCAGAGCTTCCATAGAAGAAAATGCCCGGCTAAAAGCAGCTGAAATGCTTGAAAATGCCAAAGGTCAGATCGAAGCTGAAAGAGAAAAAGCAATCCGGGAAATCCAGGCTGTCGTCGTAGACCTTTCCGTAAAAGCAGCCACCAAAGTAATCGAAAAGAACCTGGATACTGATGACAATCGCAGACTGATTGAAAAGACCCTTATGGAAATCGGCAAGGCCTGATGAGTTTGCAGCGAAACCTTCGTCAGTATGCCCTTTCCCTTTACTCCGCAGCAGCTGAGGCAGGACAAGTCCGCGAAACTGAAAGGCGCCTGGATGCGATCCTGAAGATGTACAAGGCCATCCCTGCGTTCAAGCAACTGCTGCTGACGAAGCGGGTGGATCCGGAAGTGAAGCTGAAAATACTCAAAACGGTGCTCGCCTCTTATGTTTCGGCTCTTGAAACCGACCTCATTACGGTGTTGGTCAAAGAGGGTTTGCTGGATAAGCTCGCAGTGATCATCAAAGGATATAAACGACTGGCCGATGCCGATCCTTCCTCGGTCAATGTCACTATTTTCATGTCGCAGGAATCAGATAAAGAAAGTCTGGCTGATATTACCAAACGACTTGAAAAAATCCTGAATAAACAGGTTTTCGCAAAAACTGTTGAGGATAAGACCCTCATTGGCGGTGCCAAATTCCGGATTGGGAATACGATCGTGGACGGTTCCATTGAACGTCGCCTGGAAAAATTACGCGAAAGTCTCATCAGGGCTTGACGGACCGTCGATGCTGATCTGATCGGGGCAGTGCATATAGAACAAAAAGAATTTTTGGAGAATGAATGGCAATTAATACCGATGAATTAACATCCCTGTTATCCAAACAGCTGGATGCATTCAAAATTGATTTCGACGTGGCGGAAGTCGGTGAGGTCATCATGATTGGTGATGGTGTCGCCAGAGTGAGCGGGTTGGAAAATGTAATGTCCTCCGAATTGATCGAGCTGCCGAACGGCGTTTACGGAATGGCCCTGAACCTCGAAGAGGACAGCGTCGGGGTTGTTCTATTTGGCGAAACCAGCCTGGTTAAAGAGGGTGACCTCGTTCGCAGAACCGGACGAATTGTGGAGGTTCCGGTTGGTGATGCCATGCTGGGCAGAGTCGTGAATCCCCTGGGTCATCCGATCGACGGAAAAGGTGAGATCAAGACCGACCAGACCCTGCCGATTGAACGCAAAGCTTTGGGCGTTATGGCCAGGCAGCCCGTGACCGAGCCCCTGCAGACCGGACTTAAATCCATCGACAGCATGATTCCCATCGGACGGGGACAGCGTGAGCTCATCATTGGCGACCGGCAAACGGGTAAAACCGCCATTGCCGTGGATACGATCATTAATCAGAAATATACGCATGAAACGGACAGCCCCGTCTATTGTATTTATGTCGCCATTGGTCAGAAGGCTTCAACCGTTGCCAGGGTTGTGGCCGAACTGGAAAATGCCGATGCCATGAAATATACCATCGTCGTTTCCGCCAGCGCTTCCGAACCTGCTCCGCTGCAATATATTGCTCCCTATGCAGGCGCTTCTATGGGTGAATTCTACCGTGATAACGGCAAACACGCCCTGATCATTTATGACGACCTGTCCAAACAGGCAACCGCCTATCGGCAAATGTCTTTGCTTCTGCGGCGCCCCCCCGGACGTGAAGCTTACCCGGGAGATGTGTTCTATGTTCACAGTCGTCTGCTTGAGCGAGCCAGTAAACTGAGTCCAGAACACGGCGGCGGTTCACTTACGGCACTGCCCATCATCGAAACCCAGGAAGGGGATGTTTCGGCTTATATTCCCACAAATGTGATCTCAATTACGGACGGGCAGATCTATTTGGAATCCAATTTGTTTAACTCGGGTGTACGGCCTGCCGTTGATGTGGGTATCTCCGTATCCAGAGTAGGGGGTAATGCCCAGATCAAAGCCATGAAAAAAATCGCCGGGATGTTAAGGCTGGACCTTGCACAATTCCGCGAACTGGAGGCATTTGCCAAATTCGGATCTGACCTTGACAAGGCCACCCAGCACCAGTTGACCCGGGGTGAGC
Organism: FCB group bacterium; assembly: GCA_013152375.1. Classification (GTDB taxonomy): domain Bacteria; phylum Fidelibacterota; class Marinisomatia; order SCGC-AAA003-L08; family JACNLC01; genus JAADGM01. Next base: position 35,247 of record JAADGM010000149.1, read on the forward strand.
GTATGGTTGAAATCCTCAAACAGAACCAGTACGTCCCCATGCCAATTGAATTCCAGGTTGCCGTGATCTTCGCCGCCAATGCCGGATACCTCGATGACCTCGACATATCCAGGGTTAAAGATTTTGAGACCGGCTTGCTGGAATATCTCAAAAACAATTACCAATCCGTTCTGGATGCCATCGTAAGCGGCGGAGTCATCACAGACGAAATTGATGCCGACCTCAATAAAGCTATCGATGAATTTAAAAAGGGCTTTGCGGGCTGATAAATGGCTAATTTAAAGGACATCCGCAACCGAATAAAATCGGTTTCTTCGATACAGCAGGTAACCAAAGCCATGAAAATGGTCGCTGCGGCAAAATTGCGTAAATCACAGGAACGCATGGAACAGGCCCGGCCCTATGCACTGCATTTGCAGCAGGTCATTCAGAATCTCCTGCCAGATGTCGAACCTGCCAGCCTGCCTCTCCTTGATGTTAGGGATGTCAAACGTACAGCGCTCGTCATCGTATCTTCCGACAGAGGTCTCGCCGGTTCTTTTAATACAAACATCATCAAAAAAGCACATGCAGAGATTGATAAGCTCGGAAAAGAAAATGTCGATCTGTTCTGTATCGGGAAAAAATCACGGGATTTTTTCAAACGCCGGGACTACCCCATCGTTGAGGAGCACACCGACTTCTGGAACGAGCTGAGTTTTGAACATGCCATCAAATTTGGAAATGGTATCATCAGTCATTTCCTCAGCCGCGAAGTGGATGCCGTTCATGTGATCTATAATGAGTTTAAAAATGTCGCCGTGCAGATACTAAGGCATGAAATCCTGTTACCCCTGACTTTCACTGACGAGCAGCAGGTGGCAGCAGATCGGATTTACGAACCCTCAAAAGATGAAATAGTCCGCTCACTGGTCCCCCGGCATTTGAATGTCCAGATGTGGAAATATCTTCTGGAATCCTATGCCAGTGAACAGGCCGCCCGCATGGTTGCTATGGAAAATGCCACTGAGAATGCCGGTGAAATGATCTCAGATCTCACATTGGAATTTAACAAGGCCAGACAGGCTGCCATCACTACCGAGATGCTCGAAATTGTGAGCGGTGCTGAGGCTCTGAAGGATTAATCAAAAATTAAATTGTTACTGGAATATTTGAAGGAAACAGAATAAATGACAATTCAAGGTAAAGTCTCACAGGTTATGGGTGCTGTGGTGGATGTGGTCTTTGAAGACGGAGAGATGCCGAGTATTTTGAATGCTCTCGAAATTACACGGGACGACGGTTCGAAACTCATTCTGGAGGTTGCCCAGCACCTGGGCGAATCTGTAGCGCGCACGATCGCTATGGACATTACGGACGGTCTCGTCCGCGGTCAAAAAGTATTGGATACAGGCGCTCCGATTTCTGTTCCTGTTGGAATTGAGACGCTGGGCCGCCTTTTTGATGTGCTCGGCCATACAATTGATGGCAAGGGACCCGTCAAGACGGATAAGAAACTTCCCATCCACAGAGCTGCTCCGCATCATGACGAACTGACAACATCTCAGGAAATCCTGATCACCGGCATCAAGGTCGTTGACCTCATGGAACCTTATACAAAGGGTGGAAAAACCGGACTGTTCGGCGGCGCCGGAGTGGGTAAGACTGTATTGATCCAGGAACTCATCCGGAATATCGCCACAGAGCATGGCGGATACTCTGTCTTTGCGGGTGTGGGAGAGAGAACACGGGAAGGAAATGACCTGTACCTGGAAATGAATGAGTCCGGCGTTATCGATAAAACGGTGATGGTCTTCGGGCAGATGAACGAACCACCGGGAGCACGTCTGCGGGTCGGACTTTCCGGGCTGACTATGGCTGAATATTTCAGAGATGAAGAGGGCAAAGATGTCCTGCTTTTTGTCGATAATATATTCCGTTTTACACAATCCGGGTCTGAAGTTTCAGCGCTCCTTGGCCGTATGCCCTCTGCTGTTGGATACCAACCCACACTGGGAACCGAAATGGGCGAACTTCAGGAAAGAATTACTTCAACCAAAAAGGGCTCCGTTACATCTGTGCAGGCCATTTATGTGCCCGCCGATGACCTTACAGACCCAGCTCCTGCAACCGCCTTTGCTCATCTGGATGCCACTACTGTTCTGGAACGGAAGATCGCCGAGTTGGGGATTTATCCTGCAGTTGATCCCCTGTCCTCGACTTCCCGAATTCTTGACCCGAGAGTCATCGGGGACCGTCATTATCAGGTTGCCAGAGATGTTCAGCAGGTGCTGCAGAAATACAAAGACCTTCAGGATATTATTGCAATTCTCGGGATGGATGAATTATCAGATGAAGATAAATTAACTGTGCATCGGGCCCGCCGAATCCAGAAATTCCTTTCCCAGCCTTTCTTCGTCGCCGAACAATTTACCGGTGCTCAGGGCCGCTATGTATCCCTGGAAGATTCCATCTCCGGTTTCGAAGCCATCCTCAAGGGAGAGGCTGACGAATTACCGGAGAACGCCTTTACTTATGTTGGTTCCATTGACGAAGCATTTGATAAAGCCAAGAAAGAAGAGTAAATGGGCCGAACCTTTCATTTGGAGCTGGTAACACCGACAGCATTGCATGATCTGGGAGATGTGGAATATCTTCGGGCTCCCGGCACTGAGGGACTCTTTGGCGTTCAGGGCGGGCATGCCCATGCCCTCATCTCAATCGGAATCGGGGCCATTAAAGTTGTCTCCGGGCAGAAAACGACTTATTGGGCTACCAGTGGCGGCTTTGCAGAGATCAATCCTGATCAGACACAATTACTTTTAGAGACGGTCGAGTCTGCAGAGGTGGTTGATAAGGAAAGGGCCGAAAAATCTCTCGAGAGAGCTAAACGCAGATTGCAAGATGAAGCGGCAGACCACGCCAGGGCAAAGGCGTCGATGCAAAGGGCTCTGAACCGCCTTAAAGTTGCCGGTCAATAAATTAGTCTTAAACAGGAGAAAGGGAAGAATTCTGGGATTTCACCACAGTCTCTGGAATTCGTCCAAAACAGTTATTCCGGCATAACCGAAAATGAAGGAAGGTAAAAATCCCGAATAAGTAGAAACATTGCACGTAAACCTGTAGTTTCTACGTCACAATTTTTTGTAATTTTCCACGGAGGTAAACATGAAGAAAATCCTAATAATCACAATTTCACTTTTTATCATTACCGGTTGCTGTGCCAAAAAAGGCTGCGGAGCGCAACCGGAACCTGAGCCCGTACCGGTCGATGTCGTCGTAGAAGATACGTCTGCTGCCGAACCAGTAACCACAACTACAGAAGCCGCTGAAGAAGTAACCGGTGAGCTGAGTAAAGAAGCCGTCGAAGAGGTGGCAACGGAAGTAGATGAAACAGCTTCCGACTCACAAATTGCGATCAATCCTAAAACAGACTACGATTTTGTCCTGACAGACAGTGTCTGGGTTGATTATATGATCAAGCACGGAGATAATCTGTCTCTCATCGCCTATAATGAATACGGCAATGCGAATGAATGGCGGCGGATTTATTCCTGGAATCGGGAGAAAATCGGCGATAACCCGAATCTGATCTACCCCTTCCATGAACTCGACCTGAAAAAACCAAAGGGAGAAGCCAGTCAATTTACCTATGAACATTATCTGTACAGGGTACAAGCCGGTGAGACGCTATGGTCGATTGCCAGCAAAGAATATGGTGACCCCTATGCCTGGGTAGTCCTCTTCTGGGATAATGAGGCGGAAATCAACCGAAATGACGGCGAATTGTATCCCGGCATGCAGTTAAAAGTCCGTACGGAGCTTTGGCCAAAATAATTAGTCAAAAGATATAAAAAAGGGCGATTTAATATCGCCTTTTTTTATATCTCTCAGGTTTCAGTGATCAATAATCTTTATAGACGGCAAAGCCCTCTGTCACGAGTTTGTCATTCACGCAATAAAGTACGCCTGTCTCATCGGCAACCCAGACATCGGCGAGATACCGGCCGTATTTGCCCTTTTTATCTTTTACAGTTTTCAGTATGACGGATCGCTTGTCAATTAACCCCCGGAGATAATCTCTGGATTGTTTCCCGGCAACTTTCGATGCTCCCCTCACCTCCGGAGCATTGATCCGGCAGAACCGGATTTTTTCTCCCCGCACCCAAACTCCCAGTCCGAGATCGATATCAACGGTACAGGTATCCCCGTCATAGACTGAAGTCACTTCTGCATTGTAATGATATAAATACGTGTCGTCCATATTCTTCCTTTCTCTGGGTGAAATTCGGCTTTTACAAAATCCCTATTCCAACATTTCCGTTTGATGCCCCTGTGATAACTCCTGAATTTTGTCCAGGGGTTTTTCAAGCTGCCGTTTACGTGTCGTCACCAGGGTCTCATAATTCCTGCGGGCTGACTCAATACTGTTGCCCAGTTTATCCATGGCCGCAATATACATTTCCCACTGTTTCCGGAAAGCGTCCACCAGATTCATCACCTCGGCAGCCCGATCTTCCATGGCAAAATTGCGGGTGGCCTGATGGATCAGCGACAGAACCGCATACAGCGTCAGGGGTGAGCAGAGCAGGACTTTGTTTCTCATAGCGAAATTGATGAGTTCGGGGTCTTCCTTGTTAATAAAACCGTAAATCGATTCATTGGGAATGAAGAGCATCACATAATCCAGTGTTCCTTCAGCGGGATTGATATAGGCCCTCCCGGCAACCGTCTTAATATGCTTTTTCACATCCTGTAAAAAGGTTTTCTTTTCCTCATTCCGATGAAAGTCATCCTCGGCAGTGATATAATTTTCATAATGGGCCAGAGGAAATTTTACATCCATATTCAGGACCTTTTCCTTGGGTAATTTGAAGGTGTAATCAGGCCGCTGTCCGCTTTCAACCTGGCTCTGTTTCTGATAATTGATATTTTCCACGAGTCCGATAAATTGCAGGATATCCTCCACCATACGTTCTCCCCACTGCCCACGCTTTTGAGAAGAAGATAAGACCTCGTGCAGACTGGCGGCGGTTTTTCGCAGTTTTTCCGTCTCAAGGCGATTCTCCTGCAAGCTCCCTTTCAGTTCGATAGACTGATCTGCGATGCCCTTCAGTTTCTTATCCATCTCGCTGAGATTCTGATCAATGAGTTTCTTCTTTTCCGTGAGATGCTGATCGGCCTTTTCAGTGAGTGATTTGAACTTCTCTGCGGCCATTTTTAAAAATTGGTCCGAACTGTCTTTCAGAGCCTCACCGGCAAAGGCTTTGAAGGCGTTCTCCATTTCGGCGCGCACTTCTTTCAGCCGGGCTTTCTCTTCAATGACTTTTCTTTCGATTTCTTCATTTCTGGCTCGTTCGGCAGCTTCCGCCATCTGCGCCGAAGTCAGTTTTTCCCTCAGTTCGACCAGTTCTTGGGAATGATCATCGATCGAACGGGATCGCAAGATCCATCCGGTAATGATACCGAAAATGACGGCTACAATGACGAGTATGGATTCCAACATTTTTGCTCCTTATTGGGAAAGTTCTCATTTTTGTAATCCGGCTCAGCCACTCCCGGGTGAAGGCAGCCGGAAACAATTCTCATCCGATTACGGCACAAAATTTAGCTCTTTCTGTCCATGTGCGGGATAACCTTTCGTGAGCAGAGTCCGGTAAGGCCGTTGTTATAACAATTTTTTGTATATTACAATGTACATTTTTAAATTCTTTTTAAGACTTAGGAGTAAAATATGAAATATTTCATTCTGCTCGGCCTGTTTACTCTGGTCTCCGCTCAAATTGATACGACTTATGTAGTATGTCCGCCGGCGGGTACCAACCTCGACTACGAATACTCTGACTACACTTATTACCCTGGAGATGAAACCTCTCTGGCAGTCATCTCACAGCCGGACTGGCTGGTGGTGGTGTTTGGTTCTCTCATCAACGGTGAGATCAGTCTTTCTTTTTCCGGTGTACCTTCCCTGCCTGATCAGGGTTTAAACAGCGTGGTCATCGGCTGGTATGAATGGAATTATGCTACCGGAGAGACAGAACTTTCCCAGGTGTTCATCTTTAACATTATGGTGGAAGAGTCCTGCTGCGGCGACCCTATGGCTTGTAATTATAACCCCGATGAGTGCATTACCATCGGGGATTATTGCCTGTACGATTACGAATGCGGTTGTACTGACCCCGGTGCTCTCAATTACGACCCCCAGGCACAAGTAGATGACTGGTCATGTGAGTATTGCTACCCGGGAGATTTGGATGATAATGGGGTGATTGATGTCCTGGACCTGATCAGGATTATTTGGGTGCTCTTAAGCTCCACAGAGCCCTCATATGTTGAGGTCTGCCGGGTAGATGTTAATGCCGATGGTGCGTTAGACATTTCAGATCTTCTCACAGTAGTGGATCTAATTTTGAATAGCACAACCCAACCGGAGATATTATCTGTAGGTTGGGGAAATGCTCAACCGGACTGCGCTGGAGAAACAGAAGGCTGGTGCTTTTGTGAAAGTGAATTCACCGCCACAGGGACAACAGCCTCACTGATTAATATTAATTACTGTGGTGAGTCCGATGTGACCCTGGACGGTAGTATTTCCAGTGATAACTGGATCTTCCTGCAGAGTCATCTCAGCAGACCTTATTTTTTGGCTCTGCTGGATAATTATGGATCCGCCGGCAGTAATGACAGCGATTACCAGTGGATAACTGTTGTTTTTGAGGATACCAGTAAAACGGTGGAATTTACAACACCGATTCAGAACTGGCACCAATTGGATGGCTTGATTCAAATCCGCCAATATTTATCTGAACTAAGTGCACCATTCTCGGAAGAGATCCACTGTGTAACACCCCCTGATGTGGGACCTTGCGATGGGCTTTGTCCGCGTTATTTCTTCAACCCTGAAACGGATCAATGTGAGCTGTTTTACTGGGGCTGTTGTGAGGGGACAGTGCCCTTTGAGTCCCTTGAAGAGTGCCAGCAGACCTGTGAAGAATAGGCGGCTGCTTTAAGGTTAGCAGAACCGGGAAGGCCCCCTAGAGGCTTCATCCAGGCACACCGAATCCATCCATAATCGGCTTGTTAAATATAACCATTGGATAAGCAACTATAGGCTCTGTAACTTTATATATGATTATTAAATATTCTGTAGCCCTCACTATGAAGCTGATATAATTTTATAATACCGACATCTTCACCGGAGGATCACTCATGAATCCAAGAAATATTATCCGGATATCACTGCAAATATCAACCATAGGTTGTATTCTCATGGTTAACAGTTGTGACAAAAAGAATTCGACATCCCCTGATGTCAATGAGGTTATCATCAGTGACAAGGTGGTTCTGCCGGATGAAGATCCGTCAATAACCATAGACGAAATCGGAGAGGATCAGATTACTTTGACTTTCAGCGGTGATCAACCCGATATTAACGAAAATGATATATTGGTGGGCGGGAATGCGGAAAATGGCGGTTATCTGCGAAAAGTGACAGCTGTTGCGGTGAATGGTAATACCATGGAAATTCAAACAACTCAGGCGACCTTGGTGGAAGCAATTGAACAGGGTTCCTTGGATACTACACTTACTCTGGACTTTGGCGGATCCAACCGTTCGCTGTATAACCTCGAGCTGGTCCGCAAATTGGATGGTGTGACCGTCAGGGATAACGGGATCGACATAAGCGGGACGGAACTCTTCAACGACAATTTCAATGGGACCGATGTTCTGATCAGCATTCCCACAGGTACCATTACGTTTACACCAAACCTGAACCTGGGATTTGACATCAACTGGTTCGGTCATCTGCATGAATTTCATACCATCGCCAGCGGCAATCTGAATTTCAATTTCGATATCCGCGGCGAGTTCTCCGGCAGTCTTGCCGGTTTTAATAACGATGATAATCCTGTGGAACTGGCCAGTTTCTCCAATTCGTTTTATCAAGCGGTTGGCATCGTTCCGGTCTGGGAAACGGTCACATTGGCCTTTGAAGCAGGCTATTCCGTCGATATCGGCTACAGTGGTTCGGTGCAGGCGGGCTTTGACAGCAACATTGGAATAGAGTCCGGTGCAACCTGGGAAGAGGGTGTCTGGTCAGGAGTCTGGAATCCATCCTACAATTTCAACTGGCATCCACCAGAATGGAACGCCGAAGCTCACGTGGAAATCCGGGGCTATGTCCGGCCCACCATCACCATTGAGTTATATTCCATGGCCGGACCCTACCTGGATGTGGAACCCTATGCTCGCCTCGATGCCAGCGTAGAGACCAATCCCCCCACCTGGGCTTGGGGACTGTACGGCGGTATGGAATCCACGCTGGGATTTCAAATTCAGGTGCTGGACTGGGAACTGGCCAACTGGAATACGGAATTGCTGGACCCACCCTATGAGAATACAATTGCATCCGATTCGGGCGAGATTATTTCCAATACCCCTCCCGAAATTGTAAGCCTGACCGCCAATCCGGATGAAATTCTGGTTTATCAATCCTCACAGATCACCTGTTCGGCTATTGACAATGATGGAGACAACCTTACTTATAACTGGACTTCCACCTGTGGAAGTATTACAGGTACGGACAGCACAGTGACCTATACAGCACCGGCTACCCCCGGTGACTGCACGGTATCCTGCAACGTGATGGACGGCCAAGGCGGTTCAGATAATGCGACGGTCGCCATCGCAGTAAATGGTCCCCCGGGAGCTGTGACAATGGCCTCACCGTCAGACAATCAGGAGAATCTCCCCACCGAGATCACTTTCAGTTGGTATGCAGTTAGTAGTGCGGAACATTATGACTTGCAGATATCGACGGACCCCTCGTTTAGCAGTTATCAGTATTTTTTTGAAAATATAACGAATTTAGAGACCACAGTATCTGACCTGGACGAAGGCACTTTGTACACCTGGCATGTGAGAGCAGGGAATACGCATGGAGACGGTCCATGGCCAGTAGATTCATTCTCATTCACGACCGGTACATTATCGGCAGTACCACAGCTTCTCTCTCCGGCGAATGACTCTTTTAATCAGCCATTCGATTTGCAATTTTCGTGGACAGCGGTTGAAGATGCTGTTGGATACATCATCGAGGTATCCGAATTTGAGAATTATGAGGAAAATTTCTTCTCTGGCCCCACCGAAGAAAATTCTATTGAAATTACCGGACTTTCTGACAATACAATCTATTACTGGCATGTGAGCGCTTATGACAATAATGGATCAGGAGCCTATTCGGGCACTTGGCATTTCTCAACGAGAGGCGCCAGCGATTGCATTGACATCGATGGCAACGTCTATGATACAGTCACTATTGGCGACCAGGCGTGGATGGCGGAAAACCTGAAAGTGACCCATTATCGTAATGGCGATGAAATCCCCACAGGGTTCGATTCCTCTCAATGGGGAAACTTATCTTCGGGGGCTTATGATATCTATCCGGCTGATAATGATGACGCCTCCCAAGCTACCTGTAACGAGGATTGCGAGGAAGTGTATGGGGCCCTGTACAATTGGTTTGCAGTAAACGATTCCAGAGGGGTTTGTCCAGAGGGATGGCATGTGCCCACAGAAGGGGAATGGATAGCATTATGGGATTATCTGGGTTACAATAACGGCGGTAAACTCAAAGCCACAGGAACTATCGAAGCAGGCACGGGTCAGTGGTATTCACCGAACACCGGTGCCACAAATGAGACGGGTTTTACTGCTATTCCCGGAGGAGGTCGCTACAGTGACGGGGGGGAATACAATATGGGCTATTATGCTTTCTATTGGACATCCACTCTGACAGATTACAATGAGTCCTTTGCCTGGTACCGCTTATTTTATTATGGGTATAATTATTTCAGCCGTATGGGAGGTGAGAGGCAGAATGGGTTATCTGTGCGCTGTCTGCAATCTGTGGAATCGCGGTGAGAAATAGCCTTCTTTTTTCAATCGTACTCAATCCTATAGTAATTGTTAATCCCAGGGGAATCAATTTCCTCCCCTTAAGGCAGAGATACGAGAAAATTCATTCTTCACTCTTTTCAGGCCGAATGCGGACAGCGAGCTTAAAAATGCCAACAGGTCGGCAGTTACATGGTCACCCCACTCCCCAAATTTGGCTTATGATTCCCGGGACGACTTTCTCTACCGGGACAGTCTCCGGGGACCTGCTTTGATGACGGCTTCCGTAACGCCTGACTTGAAGGTTTTAAAATTTTCGATGTAACGGGCAGCCAGGGCGTCATATTTTTTCCAATATTCCTCTTTATCACTCCAGGCACTGGAGGGCTCAAAGACATCATCGGGCACATTCGGGCAGGTGAGCGGCACTTTGAAACCAAAAAGTTTATCTGTGCGATAGGTCACATCATCAAGTTTTCCCTCCAGAGCAGCATTCAGCATATTCCGGGTATGGCGGATGCTGATGCGCTTGCCCACCCCGAATTTACCACCGACCCAACCGGTATTGACGAGCCAGACTTTGGCGCCGGCTTTGGCAATCTTGCTCTTCAATAAATTGGCATAATAGAAGGGGTGATGCACCATGAAAGGAGCTCCGAAACAGGCGCTGAAGGTAATTTCCGGTTCGATGCCCAATCCCATTTCAGTGCCGGCGATTTTGGATGTATAACCGCTGATGAAATGGTACATGGCCTGTTCCAGATCCAGCTGGGCAATAGGCGGCAGTACGCCTGATGCATCAGCCGTTAGAAAAATTACATTTTTTGGATGGGTTTTAACCATCCCTTCAGGTACCGCGTTGGGAATAAAATCCAGAGGATAAGATGCGCGGGTATTTTCGGTTAGCAGATCATCATCCAGATCAATTTTCCGGGTGGCCTTGTCGAAAACCACATTTTCAAGGATCGTCCCGAATTGATGTGTACACTGATGGATCTCCGGCTCATGTTCACTGGAGAGGCGGATGACTTTAGCATAGCAGCCGCCTTCAAAGTTGAAAACACCTGTATCGCTCCAGCCGTGTTCATCATCACCGATCAACTTCCGGTTTGGATCAGCAGAAAGTGTCGTTTTTCCCGTACCGCTAAGGCCGAAGAACAGGGCCACATCCCCCCGTGTCCCTACATTGGCTGAACAGTGCATGGCCATTACATTGTCCAGTGGTTTTAAGAAATTCATCACCGTAAAAATAGATTTTTTGATCTCCCCGCCATACCTGGTTCCCGCCACGATAGCCAGCCGACTGGCGAAATTGAGGATGATACCGGTTTCACTGCGGGTACCGTCAATTCTGGGATCCAGTTTGAAAGAAGGAGAGGCGATGAGGGTGAATTCAGGCACATGCCGTTTCAATTCGTCCTGATCGTTGATCCTGACGAACATGTTCCGGGCAAACAGGCTCTGCCAGGCCTTGTCCGTAATGATCCTCACCGGCATACGGTGGTCGGGGTCAGTCCCTGAATACAGGTCCTGCACAAACAACTCTTCCCCCTGCAGATAGGCCTGCAGACGCATGAGGATGCCGCCGAATTTTTCCGGGCTCATCGGTCGGTTATACTCACCCCACCAGATCTTTTCTTCCGTAGAGTGTTCTTTGACCACGTATTTATCATTTGCAGCCCTGGCACTCCATTTACCCGTATTTACTAGGAAAGGTCCGCCACTTACGATATTACCTTCCCCCCTGAAAACGGCCTCCTCATAGAGAGCCGGCACCGGCAGGTTCCAGAAAACCTGGTCGAGATGCACTAAGCCGTGATTACTAA
>JAADGM010000034.1 GCA_013152375.1 FCB group bacterium
GAACAGACCGTTATTTTCATTGGCCACATTGGCAAAGCCCCGTCCATAAAAGGGGAGCCCTGGATTTAATTTTTCCGCCGGGACACCAAAACCGAGATAGGTCTCCACGGCTGCTGACAGATTAAACTGGCTATGATAGGGTTCCTCAAGGGGGTCTTCTTCCAGCGGATATAGGGCAGAAAGGAAATTTGTCACGACATCCGCATCACCACCCCAGGGCCCGTGAAAGTCATAACTCATGATATTAATCCAGTCCAGGTACGGGTGGATATTCTCCACCTCGATATTGGCAATCACCAGAGGTGAGGCCGGAGCGGCAATTGTAAGCAGATAATCACCGGCGGCATCCAACTGTCCGCGCAGTTCTGATAAAAGGAGCGTAAAATTCTCCCGGTCGTCCGGACTGTAAATATTCCCCGGCAATCCGCCGCTCACCGGATATTCCCAATCGATATCCACGCCATCGAAGCCATATTGCTGCACGAATTCTACACAGGATTCCGCAAAGAGTGCCCGTGATTCTGCAGTAGCCGCCACTTGGGAAAAATAATGCGACCAGGTCCATCCGCCAACGGAAATGAGAGTTTTTAAATGAGGGTTGGTCTCTTTTAGAATTTGCAGTTGGTGAAAAGAGCCCCGCAGGCAGCCGGGATCCCAGCAATCTCCGGGATAATACATATCGATATCCGCATAAGGATCTCCCAGGGCAATTTGGCCATTGGAAATATTGGCAAAGGCATAGTTGATGACATTAACTTTATCCACCGGTATATCGGGAACATGGTAATCTCGAACATAGACGCCCCAGGAAACGAAATACCCCACGATATTCTTGTCAAAGTCCTGTGCAGAAATAAGGCTGGTAAGGGAGAAAAGGGGAATAAAAAAAGAAATAAAGATGTTTTTCATGTCTGAAAAATACTAATGTACCTCGACATTCAAAAAGTCGGCTGATGTAACAATTCGCTACTACCTAAAACGTTATGACTTAGGGCGGTAATTCGAAGTTATCGCATCAGCGGTCGTCATCGTATCAGAAACCAGTTGCCGCAAAATCGTAAATCCTCCTATTATTCACTCTGTTCAGAGTTACTAATTTGCTCATTTGATTGGCAGCTCTGGATGCGGATAGACTGACTCCATTAAGTGGTATTTGTGCAGCTCCATTTGCGGTTTTAGTCTCCGATAAACTATAACCTTTAAGTTAGATTGCCAAATACCGAGAGTTTTAATGGACTCACAATTAATCGAAATATTGCATCATTTCGGCCTTACGAAAAACGAATCGAAGACTTATATTGCCCTGCTGAAACAATTCCCTGCTACAGGTTATGAGATCAGTCAAAGATCGGGTGTGCCCCGCAGTGCAATATATGATGTCTTAAAAAAGCTGGAATTACAGGGAATCGTCAGCAGCAATGGCTCCAAACCGGTTACCTATCACCCCATCAAACCCCAGCAGTTCACCTCTCAACTGACATCCAGATTTGAACATAATATCCATGATCTTAAAAAAATGCTGAACGATCTCAAGAAAGAACGCGAGACCGAAAACACCTGGAATCTAAAAGGCTACAAGGCTCTCGTCGATCAGGCCCGGAGCATGGTGGACCTGTCCAGGGAATCTGTTTTTGCTTCCGTCTGGGACCGGGAATACGCAGCCCTGCAGGATCAGCTCGTGAGAGCGGATGATCGGGGTATTGACGTAACCTGTTTTTCGTTCTGCAGGATTTCCGACCCCGTTGGCGCAGTTTATTCTTATGAGATCGAGGAATCAAAACTTCGTGAGATATGGCATAGGCAAATTGTCCTAATCATTGATAAAAAAATGGTGCTGTTGGGCAGTGCTGATAAGACGCCTGAGAACCTTTCCATCTGTACGGATAACAAAGCTATTGTGAATATCGCCCTTAATTATCTCACTCTTGATCTGACGCTGCTGGCGCAGCGCAAGGGGATTAATCTGGATAAAATAACTGCTAAATTAATGATCAAACAATCCGAAGGATTGGAAAATCTGCTGAATCTATGAATACACTAAAGGCCTGTTTAATGACACTACTGCTTTCATACAATTTGTCCGCTGTCAACGGTTTACCGGGTGGTGTTACCGTTACCGCAAATAAAACACAGTTCGTCATAAAGGCGCCGGCGGCGAAAACCGTTGAACTTGTGATTTTCGAAAATTATGCTGATACTGCCGGTGAAGTGCTGAAGATGATACCCGGCGGTCAGGGTAATTTTCACCTTGAGTACCCCGCTGACCTGACAGGTAAATACTATGCCTACAGGCTGCAGAATAAAGACCCCCTCTCACAGGAGTTCCCTGCCGGAACCCTCATCGCAGATCCTTATTCCACGGCGGTGGCCACACAGAACATTTATAATCCCATAGCCAAGACTCTGATCATGAAAAGCACCTTTGATTGGGGAGACGATAAGCCCCTCGAGATTGACCCGCGGGACCTGATCATTTATGAAGCACATCTGAAAGATATGACTGCTCATCCGTCCTCCAATGCAGGAGGGGAGGGCTATTATCAGAAATTTATCGACGATCATCAGAGCGGGGGCTTGGCTCATCTCATAGACATGGGCTATAATGCCGTAGAATTTCTTCCCCTGTTTGAATTTGCCAATGTAGAAGTACCTTTTGAAGACCCGAATGCACCCGTTTACAACACATGGAATCCCTACGAAGCAAATCATTGGGGATACATGCCCACCTTTTTCTTTGCTCCTGAGTCACAATATGCCTCCGACGGATCTCCAGTGAGAGATGCCTGGACCGGTACCCGGGGGCTGCAGTGCAGGTTGCTGAATTCAAGGCACTGGTCAAGGCCCTGCATGAACGGGGCATCGCCGTTATTATGGATGTGGTGTACAACCACATTTCGCAATATGATTACAACCCTCTCAAACAGATTGATAAAAAAGCATACTTTAGACTTGATCCGGATGGGGCTTATGCTTCCGTCAGTGGCTGCGGCAATGACCTGAAAACGGAAGATCCGGATATGCGGAGACTGATCACTGAAAGCATTCTGTACTGGATACAGGAATACCACATCGACGGATTCAGGTTTGACCTGGGACTCCTGATCGATTGGGACACCATCGATGCGGTACGGGAAGAGGCGGTCAAATTAAATCCAAATATCTTTCTTACCTGTGAGCCCTGGGGCGGGGGATATGATCCTAACGGTTTTTCAGACCACGGCTGGTCCTCGTGGAATGATCAGATCCGCAACGGTGTGAAAGGCCAGAATCCAAAGGACGGCCTTGGCTTCATCTTCGGACAGTGGCAGGGTGATCTGAACCATGACGCTTTCAAGCGATTTTTCGCAGGTTCACCCAGAACCATGGGGGGGCAGTATCTTGATCCTGCGCAATCCGTGAACTACCTCGAATCGCATGACGATAACACTCTGGGGGACTTTATTCGTCTCGGTCTGGGCAGGGTAACTGAGGAAACCGTGATAACCAACCTGGAGGAAAATGCAAAACTGGGTCCCAAAGAGCTGGCTTTGCACAAACTGGCTGCCCTGTCACTCCTGGTATCTCAGGGACCGACAATGATAGCGGAGGGCCAGGAATGGGGGCGCAGCAAGGTTATCGCACAAACTGAAGTGCCCGACCCGGATATTGGAAAGATCGACCATAACAGCTACAATAAGGATAACGAGACCAATTGGCTGAATTGGGATCAAAAGGCGATGAATACTGATCTCGTAACCTATTACAAAGGTCTGATCGCCCTGCGGAAGAATTATTCAGCATTACGCAGAAGTTCCCCGGAAGACATCAGATTTCTTAAAACCAAAGGTGAGTTTCTGTTTGCTTTCGTTCTCCAGCCGCCGGATGCAGAGACGCTCACCGTGGTTTTGAATGGTGATCCCAAAAACTCCTTTGAGGTGCAGCTGCCGTCAGGGACATGGCAAATACTTGCCGATGATCAGGCTGCAAATATTGTCAACGGTCCAAGGCTGAAAGAGTCTGTGCGGGTTGAACCTACAACAGGTATTATTTTGAGGAAACTCCCATGAAGCTGAGAGTGCTTCTTTTCATTCTCCTCCTGGCAGCATCAATAAGCGCCCGGGACTTACTGTTCCCTGTGCCGACCATTGCCCTTGAAGTCGGGACTCAGGTTGGCGTGGACCTCGGAAATTATCGGGACACCGCAACCGGAGACTTTACATTCAAGGATGTCCCCGGCTTGATTATCAACCTGACCGGAGACAGCTTGTTTATCGAAGCTGAGGCCGGCACAAGCGGTTACCTGCCCATCGGAGCAGCACTTGACGGTGAGCATATTACATTAATGGCCAAGGTGCGCCCTACTGAAAAGATCGATTTTTCATTCCCTGCTAAAAAGGGACTTAATCAAGTATATTTAATGGGAAACTTTAATGATTGGAGCCGCACCTCTCTACCCTTTAAACTCGATGATGACGGAGTCTGGCGGATCCCACTCTTTCTGCGTCCCGGGCGTTACGAGTACAAATTTGTGGCCGACGGCGCCGAGATACTGGATCCCGCTAATCCGGATTCGGTAGCAAATGGTCTTGGGGGCTTCAATTCACTCCTCTCCGTTGGAGAACAAAATAAACCTCAACCGGGACTCTTTGTTAAAACCAGTTTTGCAAAATCAGCCGATGAGGCCACAATCTACTACAAATTCAACCCTGCAGCACCTGATGAATCCGTCTCCGCTGATAATATTTGGATTCTTTTCAATAATGAACTGCTCCCCGAAACTTCGTGGGAACTGTCAGGCGGCGATTTGTTGGTTCAACTACCTGAATCGTATTCCGACGGTCTGTTAAGAGTCTGCGGAGTTAATACTTCAGGAGAGCTCTTGCGGGAGAATCATCTGCTGCTCAGCGGCGGCAGTCCGCTCTCGCCGGACACTCAGCCGGGTGACTGGCATTTTGCCGTCATTTATTCCCTGATCGTTGACCGCTTTTACGATGGTGACCCTGATAACGATAATCCCGTTGTCGATGCCGACCTGAACCCCATGGCAAATTTTCAGGGGGGAGATATAACCGGTATTCGGAAAAAGCTGGAAGAGGGGTATTTTAGCGACCTTGGAGTAAGTGCGTTGTGGATTTCGCCTATTATAGAAAACCCTCAGAAGGCTTACCGGGAATATATACCTCCCCAGAGGAAATACACCGGATATCATGGCTACTGGCCGGTGAAGCCACGCTCGGTTGATGCCCGATTTGGTACTTCGGCCGAACTGAAGCGGCTCACCAGGAGTGCCCATGAACGGCAAATGGCGGTCCTGCTGGATTTTGTCGCTAATCACGTTCACGAAGAACATCCTTATTTTAAAGATCATCGGGATTGGTTCGGGCAACTTGAAATGCCCGACGGAACCCTGAATCTGCGCAACTGGTCCGGCGAGACCATGCTCACAACCTGGTTCGATAAATTCCTGCCCTCTTTCGATTATTCCAGTTTGGAGGCCGTGGATGCTGTGACGGACGATGCCGTTTTCTGGCTCCGCGAATATAATTTTGACGGTTTTCGTCAGGACGCAACCAAACACATCCCGCACCGATTCTGGAAAAGATTAAGAAACAAGCTTCGAAAGGAATTACCGGAAACACACTATTTCCAGATTGGTGAATCCTATGGCAGCGATGCCCTCATAAATGCTTACGTAAATCCCGGTGAACTCGACAGCCAATTCAATTTTGAGATTTATTTTGCCGGTCGCTGGGAGTTTGCCGGGGATGATCCTGATTTCAGGAATTTTAATCGAACCGTCGCCAGGAATCTGGATTTTTTCCAGCCGGTAAATTTGATGGGGACGCTGACCAGCAGCCATGACCAGGTACGGTTCATGGGGTTTGCAGATGGGCAAATGAAATTTGATGAAAATGGCACGGAAAGAGCCTTTTCCAATCCTCCGCAGACTGTAATTCACCCAGAGAGCTATGATAAATTATTCATGTTTACCGCCGTAAATCTGTCACTCCCCGGAGTTCCCGTCGTTTACTATGGCGAAGAGATTGGGCAGATCGGAGCCAACGACCCCGATAACCGGCGTATGATGCGGTTTGACGACGATCTCAATCCCACAGAACAGGCCTTTAAATTGCGGATGAGTAAACTGCTGCACCTACGGAGGGAACATCCGTCATTATCGCTGGGTGATTTGCGGGTTATCTACCAGGATAATTCGGGAACCGTCTGGCTTAAGCAATACTTCGATGATACGCTCATACTGCTCTTTAATAATTCTTCAAGATTGAAATCCTTCGATGTACCTCTCGATGATTATTTCACCTTCACACAGGGACAATCCCTGTTAGACAGAGGCATGATCATTCCCGTAGGGAATCAGTTGACAGTGACACTCCAGCCTTTCGAAACCAGAATTTACAGTCTCAAGTGAATACTGTTTTTATCGGAACAGACGTAGGCGGTACGACCTTCTCCAGCGCATTATTTGATGCGGATCTGAAATTGCTGCGTACATCGCCAAAAGGTCTGATAAGTGACTTCAGCACCGGTGACGAGCTTCTTCAGGGCCTGACGAAGCAGATCACGATTTTAGCAGGAGGAGATTTCAGGACCCTACAAGCCGTAGGACTTTCCTGTCCAGGGCCGCTGGATGCAAAAGCGGGAATTATCCTTGAGACGCCTAATCTTAAACTCTTTCAAAATTATCCCTTGGCACGGAGACTCAAAGAATCTCTTGAAGTCCCTGTATTTATCGAAAATGATGCCAACCTGTTTGCTCTGGGTGAATATCGGCAAATTGGGACCGGAGCTGGTATACTGGCAGGAGTCACACTGGGGACCGGCACAGGCCTGGGATTAGTTATCGATGGCCATTGTTACACGGGCGCTCACGGAATGGCTGCCGAATACGGTATCTCGCCGGTGAGTTGGGGAAGATGGGAGGAAGGAATTTCGATTAGCTATCTTGAAGAGCAGAGTAACCTGCTGCTCGGTCGCAGACTTTCTCCAGCTGAACTGTGTGACAGCGCTGCCGGCGGCGCACCGGAAGCTCTGCGTATCTGGGAGATTTACGGAGGCAGAGTTGGTCTGTTCCTTGCGCATGTGATCAATATCTTTGATCCGCACAGAGTTGTCATCGGGGGAGGGATTTCATACGCCTTCCGGTATTTTTCAGAGAAACTTATGGAAGTACTCTCGATCCATTCCCCCGCCTATGCCCGCTTTGCAATACCAATCTCTGAAAGCCGGCAAAAAGACCTGTCTTCAATTCTCGGGGCTGCAGAACTCGCAAAAAAAGGAGTTGGTAACTCATAGTAGAGTTACTAAATTTATTACCGTGCAAATCAGCCAATCTAAACATTTCAACAGAGCCGTTATCATACTGCTGGCGGTACTCGTTTCGGGCTGTTTCCTCCAACATGAAAAACCTAAAAATATTCATACCGCTGCCGGACCGGAATGGGCCAGAGATGCCGTGTGGTATCAGATATTCCCGGAACGCTTCAGGAATGGCGATACCACCAACGATCCCACCATTGAGACGCTGGCAGGAACCTGGCCCTATGATACACAGACCTATTGGCAGGTAACTCCCTGGACGGACGACTGGTATAAACTGCAGCCCTGGGAAGAGGCAAACGGCAGGGGGTTTTATTACAATGCCCAGCTTCGCCGGTATGGGGGTGACCTTCAGGGCATCCTTGATAAATTGGATTATCTGGTTTCATTGGGTGTTAACGCCATCTACCTCAATCCCGTCTTTGAATCACCTTCCTCCCATAAATACGGTGCAACGTATTATCATCATATTGACAATAATTTCGGTCCTGACCCGGCAGGGGATGCCGCCCTTTGGAAAACTGAAAATCCCGGGGATCCGTCAACCTGGACCTGGACCTCTGCCGATAAACTTTTTTTGAAACTGGTCAGCGAAGTTCATAAACGGGATATGCGCATTATCATTGACGGAGTTTTTAATCATGTGGGTATTCCATTCTGGGCACTGGAAGACGTTCGCAAAAACGGCAAGGATAGCCCATACAAGAACTGGTTTACAATTACCCGCTGGGACGATCCGGCAACGCCTGAAGATGAGTTTACATACGAAGGCTGGTTCGGTATCCGGGACCTGCCCGAGCTGAAAGAGGATGAGAACGGTCTGATCCCGCCCATCGAAGAGCATATCCATGCCGTTGTCAGGCGTTGGATGGATCCGAACGGGGATGGCGACCCGTCGGACGGAATTGATGGCTGGCGTTTGGATGTGGCGGATATGGTTCCCTTGAATTTCTGGCGCAAATTCCGAAGCTGGACCTCATCCATCAACCCGGAGAGCTATCTCACAGGTGAAGTCTGGTGGAAAGATTACGAAAAGAATATCATGTTTAATGCGGCGCCCTGGCTGACCGGAGATGCCTTCGATGCGGTCATGAATTATCGGTTTGGGGATGCCATTTATAAATTTTTTCTGTTTGAGAAAAAGCAGATCAGTGCCACTGATTTCGGTAAACTGCTGAATGGCTTCATATCTGATTACGGTTATTCCACGGTGCTCCAACTTCAGAATCTGATTGGAAGTCATGACAATGAACGCTTTGCCTCGGCCTGTGTAAATCCTGACAGGTGGATCGATCACGCCAATAATGTGCAGTATGAAAAAGATTATCTTGTCCGTAAGCCCAATGCCGGTGAACGGCAGAAGCAGAAAATCGGTCTGGCGTTTCAGTTTACCTTTCCCGGAGCGCCTTATGTTTATTATGGTGACGAGGTCGGCATGTGGGGCGCCGATGACCCCGATGAGCGTAAGCCAATGGTTTGGGCAGATTTGACGTACGAAGATGAAACCCATCATCCATTCGGTTTACCGCGCCCCCGTGATACCGTCGGTGTTGATCAGGATCTTCTCACCTTTTACCGGCAGATGATCCGACTGCGCAGAGAGCATAAATCCCTGCGCCGTGGGAGTTACGAGGTCTTACTTGAAGATAACCAGCGTCAAATATTTGCCTTTAAGCGGGAACTGCCGGAAGAAGCTCTTATCTGCGTTTTCAATGGGTCCGTAACAGCCGAATATTTTGAGATTTCACAGCTGCTGAAGAAAAGCGGTAATGAAATGTGGCACTGGCAGCGTATCGTTGCAAACCCGGCCGTAAGCGAAACTGACTCCATCATCCCGGCCAAAGGATTTGTTATTTATGTACGGCAGTAAAGTCCAGGTCGTCGGGATAATCCTCATCTTCATTTTAGG
>JAADGM010000107.1 GCA_013152375.1 FCB group bacterium
TGACGTCCGGGCGACCCGTTTGAGGATTTCGTTGTGATCCACAAGAAAGGCCGAAGACAGACAGCCTGCCATACCGAAAACCTCCGGATGTTCCCAGGCCAGGTCAAAGGAGATAAGCCCGCCCATGGAACTGCCCATGACAGCCGTGTTTTCCGGTCCTGTTAAGGTGCGGTATTGTGAATCGATAAAGGGTTTCAGTTCTTCGATCAGAAAGCGGGTGTAAGCCGTACCGAGATGCTGGGGTGAATACTCCGCCGTGCGGGCGTCGGTACTGTAAATACCCACAATGATGATTGCTTTCATCTGACCGGCTCCGATCAGTCTGGTTGCGATCTCATCCATTTGCCAGTCAAACCCCAGGGTTGACGTATTGGGATCAAAAATATTCTGGCCATCGTGCATGTACAGCACGGGGTAGGATTCCGCACTCACATTGTAAGATGGTGGCAGCCAGACTATGATATTCCTGTCGTTTTCAAGAAATTGGGAGGAAAAATCCCGGTGTAAGATCGCCGTTCCGGTAATTTCAGGTGGAAGGGCGGCACAATCATCTTTCCAGCGGTCAACGTTGAAAGAAAGGGATTGAGGCGACAGTATCGTGAGAAGGGAATTGGGGGGTGTGATGCATCCGTTGATCATGGCCTCATTCTGCCAGCTGCCCCGTGTAAACTTATATTCAAGATGTGTACCTTTTGGAAAACTAAAACTGCCGGTCCAGGTGAGAGAATCAAGGCGGCGCAGGGCTGCACCGTTCGGCTGCCAGCTACCCAAGTGGCGGCTGTTTCCGGTAATGAACACCGTCTCGGTTTCGTCCAGAGGAACCGTTGTGTGTACCGTGAAAGTGATCTCCACCATCGGTTTGCGAATGACGCCTGCACAGGACACGAAAACCAGCGCAGCCAGGATTGCTGTTAATTTCCCAGTCATAACCGAATCTGAATCGGGATCACATCCCTTAAGCCCGGTCCGTCAGGTCTTCCAACTGAACCAACAGGCTTTCGATGTAATTGAGTCCTTTCTGCCAGAATCCGGGATCAGCAATATCCTGGCCCACGGTGGCAGCAATCTCAACCGGGCTCGCG
This sequence comes from FCB group bacterium, assembly GCA_013152375.1. Classification (GTDB taxonomy): domain Bacteria; phylum Fidelibacterota; class Marinisomatia; order SCGC-AAA003-L08; family JACNLC01; genus JAADGM01. The sequence goes on from JAADGM010000107.1 coordinate 1,083, forward strand.
GAAGACCCCAGAGCCAGAAATTCCTTAAATTTGGGGATGAAACTCCTGCCCTCTTCCAGATACTGCTGATACAAGGCCAGTACGAGAAGATTGGCAAAATTATAAGCATAGACGTAAAATGGAACGTTGATCATGTGGGGAATGGAAGACCATTCCCAGTTGTACTCCTGAGGATACTGCACTGCATCACCGAACATGAGCTCGAGTTCCCCCCGGTACAGTTCACAAAATTCATCCGCAGAGATGATGCGGTCACTGAGTATGCTGTGGACCTTCAATTCGAATCGACTGAACATATTCTGCCGGTGACTGGTGGAAAAAATGTCTTCCAGTTTTGTGGTGAGGAGGGACTTTTTTACCCCTTTGTCGGTCTCCTGCTTTAAAAATTTGTCGGTGAGGACCATCTCTGAAAATACGGAAGCCGTTTCGGCCAGGGGCAGGATCGGATGAAAGTTGAGCAGATTTTGCCTGCCACTCAAAAACCCATGGATGGCATGCCCGAATTCATGAGCCAGTGTGGCCACATCCCTGACTTTGCCTGTAAAATTTAAAAAGACATAGGGTTTTACCTGAGGGGTGGAATACGAGCAAAAAGCGCCGCCCCGTTTACCGGGAACTACCGGTGCATCCACTCTGCGATGCTCAAACATTTCACGGGCATAGCGGTAAAAATCCCCGTCAAATGACTCAAAAGCCTCCAGCACCAGGCCTTTCGCATCCTCCCACGTATATGCTTTGGAGGACTCCGGCAGAGGCGCGTAAATATCAGCCAGGGTCATGTCCTCAAGGTTCAGAAGCTTTGCTTTTAATTTGTAATACCGCTGCACCAGAGGATTTGAAGCCGTAGTGGCTTCCATGAGTGTTTCCACCGTTCTGTCATTGAGATCGTTGCCCACATTCATCACATTGATGGCGCTGGAGTACCCCCGCAGCTCTTTGTCGATATTGAAATCCTTGAGTATATGGTTGAAAACATGGGTCATAACAATGCCGTGCTCGGCGTAACGGTCAAAGAAGAGTTTCATGGCCCTACGCCGCACATCTTTTTGAGGATGCTGCCGTAAAGACCGCATTTCAGCTCCCGTATAGGTGCGGGTTTCGCCATCAATCTCAAACTCGAACTTGAAAGAAGCCGTCAATTCGCCGTACAGTTTGTTGAAGGCGCTGGCTCCGGTAAGGGCTTTCAGGTTCAATACCTGTTCTTCTTTTTCCGAGAGATTATATTTGGCGGTCTCGTGTGTTCTCTGCAGACGATAGCGGAAATCTGCCAGCTCCGGTGCACTGATGAATTGCTTGTAAATGTCATCCTCGAGAGCGCCCAGCTCCAGATGGAAAAAGACCAGATGGTTTGACAGTTTAGATGAGACTTCCTGCACTCTCGCCTCCAGAGCTTTGGCTTTTTCTTCTGCGGTATTCACGGCGACTTTCAAACCAGCAAATTGGCCCACAAGATTGATCAGATTGATAATTTCAATTAACTCGCCATAGGCTTGCTCCAGCTCAGAAGGTTGCAGCGTATGGAGCCTGCCCTTGTATTTTTCCTGAAATTTAAGGGCATTCGCCTGTGCTTCGGTTAAAGTGGTTTCAATCTTCGGGTCATCATAACCGGTAAATAGATCGGTCAGGTCCCAGTGAATATTTTCAGCTCCGGTAGTTGTCTCGCGCTTTTTTACCATATTTCATTCCTCAATTTTCACAATTTTATTTTCGAGTGTTCCCAATCCTTTGATCGTGATCCTGACCACATCTCCCTGGGACAGCCAGCGGTCTTTTTCTGCTGAAGAGGTATTCAATTCCAGAAAACAGCCGGTACCGCAGGTGCCCGAGCCGATGATGTCCCCGGGCATCAGGTCCACACCATAAGATGCCCGTTCGATGATCTGTGCAAAGGAGGACTGCATATTCCGGAGATTATCCTCGCACACGACCTGACCGTTGACGCTGCAGGTCATCTCAAGATCATAACGGTCGCCTTTTTTGTCCGGGATGCGGTAAATTTCCAGTTCATCCCTGGTCACCAGAAAGGGTCCCATGGAGGTTGCAAAATCCTTGCTTTTGGTGTACCCAAGATTGAAGCGCACTTCTTTGCCCTGGAATCCTCGGGCGGTCCAGTCATTCATAATCGTAAAGCCCGCAATGTAGTCGTCGGCATTTTCGGCTTTGATGTTGCGGCCTTTTTTCCCGATGACAGCGGCGCATTCCATTTCAAAATCCAGTTTATCCAGATGGTCTTCCAGAACGTGAACGTCACCGGGGCCGGTAATGGTCGTATGATTGGCAAAATAGAATTTGGGCAGATTCTCATGTTCTTTTTCCGTCAAACGCCCTCTGCTTTTACGATGGAGTTCAAGATGCTGCCGCAGGGAGTAACCGTTCCGCAGCGACCGCGGGTGAGGTACGGGCGCCAGAATTTTGACCTTGGACAGGGGCAGGTTAGCCAGGTTTTCATTGGCGGCAATTTTTTTGGCCAGCAGGCGGTTGTGTTCGCCCCTGCGTAAAAAATCCATGATGTCATCGGGTAACTGTCCGTGGGAAGCACTGGAAAAATCCACGATGCGGTTATTTTCCGTCAAATGTCCCAGGCGGGTGATCTTTTTATAAGAGAAAGAGATCAGTTTCATAGCTAAACCTTATTTTGGGGTTGCGATAACCGTACTGTATTTCACCGGCGGACGGGTCCGGGCAAAATTAAACCGGTATTTCCGTTAAAAAGCTGATTATTGGATTGTTCCGGATCGATGACGAGGCTGTATCCCGGAATTACCGTGGGGGTTTTGCCATGCGCCGTCACGGTTATCAGCCGGGTTCGCCTTCATCGGGTGCTCCTTCTCCCTCTTCTTCGATGATCAGCGGCAATCCGCATTCGGGGCAGGTCTGCTCCTCACCGGCTTCAAATCCACAGGCTGGACAGATCCCCGCTTCCAGCTGTTCCCTGGCTTTTTCAATTTCAGGATACTCCGCGAGAGTCTGGGAGCGAACGATTTCTGCCACGGTCTCCGCATCTTCAGGATCGATGAAGATCCCGAACAAAGTTCCGGGGGTTAGTTCCAGGGTGGATTCTCCGTCAATCGGCCTTACCCGGTGAGGAATACGGGCTTCCTCGATCAGAGCGATAAGTTTTTTCAGATTGGCCACCGTTCCTGTGGCAATTGCCATGGTTTTCTCAGGATCCAGGTCACGCGCCGGCCCATCCTCAGGCAGCTGGTCCACCAGATCAACATCACAGTCACAGCAGCGACTCACATGGGCATAGTACTGGGCTTTACAGACCGGACAGATTTTTTCATTTTCCATATTTACCCGTTAACTCTCCTAATAATCATGCTTATAAACCTGTTAATTTAGCCCTTCCCCGGTGTTGGGGGAAAAAACAATCTCCGATAAATTGCCGGGAATTCGGTTGTTGGGATTACCTTGATCCGGTATCTAAATTTCGCCGTTTGTAAATTAAACAATTAATTGCTTTTGCGGCAGAATCATGGAGGTTCAGATGGATACAGAAACGCGCAAAGCGGTCATGCGGATGTTCAATTACGGACTCTTTGTGCTCACATCAAAATCCGAAGAAAAGGTCACGGCTTCAACGGTCACCTGGGTTTCTCAGGCCTCTTTTGAGCCGCTGCTGATTTCCGTTGCCATCCGCAATAGCAGCACCACGCTCGAGACCGTGCAGGCCAGGGGCGAATTTCTGCTCCATCTCCTGGGCCGGGATCAGAAAGAGGCTGCTGCCGCCTGCTTCAAAGCAACTGTCGTGGAGGAGAACCGCATCAACGGGCTGCCTTTCAAACCTGATGATAACGATCTGCCCGAACTTGAAAACGCAGCCGCCCGTCTCTCCTGCCGGGTCGCAGGCTCGCTCTGCCGGGGAGACCACACCCTGATCCTCGGAGAAGTTTACAGTATCAAACAACTGAACAGAGCCCCGCTGCTCGATCTGCACAGCACGGGCTGGCACTATGGCGGATAAAGTCCGGATGGAATCACGCAGATGAACCCTGAACCGACGACTGACGACCTCAAAGAAGTTCTCCGGGAGTTGTTCCACACGGCAATACTTGCAGAGGTAACCGATGGAAGGCTGCGTCTCCATCCGCTCAGAATCCTCCAGGCCGTGAAATCCATCATGGGTCTGAATCTCGGCGCACCCAATACAGAGCTGCTCAACTGGACGCGAGCGTATGTGGAATCCTTTCCAACCTTTCCGGCGGAAGAATTAAAAATCAGGATCCTTCCCGCCAGGAAGAATATCTCCTATGACAATCTCGCCCGGGCAATTCAGGCGCAGGACCGGCTGAGACTGGAGGAGGAGCTGGGGTATCTGGCCGGAGCAGCCTCCGCCGAACAACTGCTGGAATTTCTACTGGAGCAGTCCCTGCTGCAGGCTCCCGCCGCCTTTCTGTTCGTGTGGTCGGCCCTGCGGATGGTCCGTTTTCTGGGTCCCGAAAACAGTTCAAAAGTGCTCAGGATCAGCGCTCTGCAGTTACTCAGTGATGACGGCTTCAGCCAAGAAGGACCCCCTGCAGACCCCTTCTTGGTTTTTGAATGCCGGGGCGCTCTGGGGCAGCTGCGGCAGGAGAGCTTCATCCGGGAACGCACCATCCAATCAAACGCCGCGCACCTGGAAGAATGGCTTGATTCCGGTCGAATACCGGCAGACAGCAGACCCGGCACAGTCAGAGCCTCCGTAGAAGCACTGGCACAAACCTACCTGAAGACCCCGGCCGGGATCGATCCGGCAGCCTTCGCCGCAGTGTCCGGGAGTTCACCCAGACGGTGGATCTGGGATTTTCTATCTGCCCTGCCAAAGGAGTATCTTGCACCTGAGCTGATACTGTGCCTGGATGCGGGGCGGGCATTACTGAAGGCCTCTCCCCCGGCCGAAGCGGCGGCCATAGGATATGCTCTTGGTGAAAATTTAAAAAGGATAAGCCATGCTTGAAACAATTGGAAAATGGAAAATTACCGCTCTCGAGGCCGGAAGATTCAGTCTGGACGGCGGTGCCATGATGGGCTCGGTCCCCAAAGTGCTGTGGGAGAAGACCAATCCGCCCGATGCACAGAACAGAATCCGCCTGGCCATGCGCTGCCTGCTGCTGGATGACGGTGAGCAGCTTGTATTGATTGAATCCGGAATGGGGACGAAGATCGGGGACAGCTTCAAAACCATGTTTGACGTCAAACAGACTCCGGAGCCTTTGGAAAACGCTCTCAACGCTTTGGGCCGCTCACTTGAGGATATCACCCATGTCCTCGTGACCCATCTCCATTTTGATCACGCCGGCGGACTGACAAAAACGGCAAAAAACGGCAAGCTGGTCCCGACGTTTCGGAACGCCCGTTATTTTATTTCCCGCCGCAACT
>JAADGM010000112.1 GCA_013152375.1 FCB group bacterium
CCAATATTGGGGATGTCGCTGAAGTCGGTTTTGACTTTGCATGTCCAGACAGTCTTGTTGCTGTTCGTCCCAAGAATGGAGTTAACAAAGATTGGCTGAAGTACTTTCTGCAGACACAGAAAAGCCATTTTGTATCAAGAGCAACTCAGAATGCCCAAGCAAATATTAATCTACAGATAGTTAGGCCATTAAAGGTTTGTCTTCCTCATCTATCTGAACAAACAGCAATCGCTGACCTTCTTTCAACCTGGGATTCTGCTATTGAAAAGACAGAGAAGCTTATCGCGGTTAAGAAAAAGCGATTTTCGTGGTTACGGAATAAATTAATAAATTCTGATAGTAGTCATAAGGGATGGAGAAAAACTTATCTTGGCGAGGTTGCGCATATCACTAAAAAGTCTGCAGTAGACTCTGTAGATGGGGAAACTCTGTTAACGGTTAAGCTGCATTGTCTTGGAATCGAAGCCAACACTCGTATTAAACCAAAACTGACAAAGCGAGGACGACCATACTATATCCGTAATGTCGGTGAATTCATAATTGGTAGACAGAACTTCCACAATGGTGGGTTTGGCGTTTTACCATCCAGCTTAGATGGACATATTGCATCAAATGCGATTACATCGCTATCACTGGATAACGACAAGCTGAGTTCGGATTTCTTGTTCTTCTATTTTTCTCGTGCTGATTACTACAAACGAATCGGCCACATCATGGATGGCACCGGGCAAAAAGAATTATCAGATAAACAAATATTGAAGCTCCCGTTATATTTGCCAGATATTGCTATACAAAAGATAATCTCTGAAACCCTGAATGCCACACGACAAGAAATTGATCTTCTGAAATGCTCGGCCAATGCCTACCGCAAACAGAAACGCGGCCTCATGCAAAAGACTCTCACCGGCGCATGGCGGATTAAATCTGAGATTATTAATCAACCTGCGGAGGCGGGAGGATGAAAATAGCATTCACCGACATTCAGAACTTTCGGAAGTTAAAAAATTGCCGGATTGTTCTTTCAGAGCAGAAAACGATTTTTGTGGGGGCGAATAACAGTGGCAAGACTTCTGCGATGGACGCACTGATTATTTTTCTGAAATATAACCATCGGGAATTTTCGGTCAGGGATTTCACTCTTTCTAACTGGAAAGATATTAATCAGATAGCATCTGATTGGGTTGATGCGGAGAACGGCAACGAGCCAGACCTCTCACCTGATATTTGGCGCCCACTTATGCCAAGCCTGGATGTCTGGTTGGAGGTGAAGGATAAAGAGGTTCACTATGTTAGCCATATTATCCCGACGCTTGACTGGGCGGGCGGAAAGCTCGGTATTCGCCTGGTCTTGGAACCGAATAACACGGAAGAACTATACAAAGCGTTTAAGGCTGCCCATGGAAGTGCGAAGGAAACCTGCGGCGCGGCTGACAGTAGTCTCAAGCTCTGGCCTAAATCCATGCGAGATTTTCTTGAAAAGGAATTGCACAAGTATTTTACTATCAATGCGTACATATTAGATCCTTCAAAAGCGGCTAAGCATGAGCCTCAACCTCTTACCAACAGGGCCGAACATCTTGATGGTGACCCATTCAAGGGACTTTTCAAGATAGACATCATCAACGCACAACGCGGGTTTTCCGACCCTAAATCTGCAGATGGACCAAGTAGCGATCAGCGACTGTCAGCACAACTGATAGGGTATTTTGAAAAGCACCTTAATCCTTCAGAGTTGCCGGATGCTAGCGACCTTGATGCACTGCAAGCGATAGAAACTGCGAGAGATGAATTTAACAAGAAGCTGAGAGAAAGTTTCAGATCATCCATTGGAGAACTCGAAAATCTGAACTATCCCGGTTTCAGCGATCCGGAGATTGTTATAGCCTGTGAGGTCGATCCATTACAGGGGCTAACGCATGATGCAGCTGTCCAGTTCAATGTGCGCCGGGATGGCGCGGGTAGTTCTGATATTTCTTTATGTTTGCCGGAAAAGTATAACGGCCTTGGCTATCAGAATCTGATTTCCATGGTTTTCAATCTGATCCGCTTCCGGGATGAATGGATGCGTGTCGGCAAGGCGGCCAAGCGAATATCGGACGATGACACATTCATTGAGCCTCTGCATATTGTATTGATTGAGGAGCCGGAAGCACACCTTCATGCCCAGGTGCAGCAGGTCTTCATCAAGAAAGCTTACGATGTTCTTCGAAACCATCCTGACCTCGATGATAAAAATTATTTATCCACGCAACTGATCATCAGTACACATTCCAGCCATATTGCCCACGAAATAGATTTTGTTAGCTTGCGGTATTTCAAGCGTGTGCCTGCTAACGATGTGAACGATGTTCCAGGTGCTGTAGTCGTGAATTTATCAACTGTATTTGGCAGTAATAATGATACGACGAAATTTGCGACTCGCTACCTTAAAACCACACATTGTGACCTTTTTTTCGCAGATGCGGCTATCTTGGTAGAAGGCCCGGCAGAACGCATGCTCGTGCCTGACTTTATTAGTAATCACCATCGCGGACTGGACCGTTGTTACATTTCCCTTCTTGAGATCGGAGGAAGTCATGCCCACCGGCTGAGGCCATTGATCGAAAGACTAGGACTAATGACGCTCGTCATTACAGATCTCGACTCCATTAAAAAAGATTCAACTGAAAAGGTGCTGCCGAAGAAGGGTGAGGGTTACCGAAGCGGTAATGACACCATCAAATCCTGGGTGCCGGAAAAGGCAAATCTCGATGAAGTGCTGAATATTGATAATCAAGGAAAGGTTAAAGAAGAAATAGTCAGGGTGGCATATCAGTGTGAGATGACATTAATTTTCGATGGTGAAGCAGTTACTGCAATACCGTATACCTTTGAAGATGCTGTTGTTCTGAGCAATGTAGAGTTTTTCAAAGGCAAAACAGATTCCAAAGGTCTGATAAAAAAGATGGCAGAAGCAGTCAATCTTCCAACGATTCAGGAAGCAAGCGAAGCCATGTTTGACGTGCTTGGAAAAACCGGCAAAAAGGCGGAAATGGCATTGGAGCTTCTCTACATGACAGAGCCAGGGGATTTGAATCCGCCACAATATATAGCCGAAGGGCTCCAGTGGCTTGAAAAGAATCTGACCAATCGTCACGCCGACTATATTGTGCAAGATGATGCCGCAGGAGAGGGGGATGGGTAAGCATACAGCGTCTCAATCGGTCAACGATGAGATCTACGCTTGTCTCGACTTCAATAATCCCAAAAGCTTCTTTCTTTTCGCAGGTGCAGGGACAGGAAAGACGAGATGCCTAGTTGAGGTATTGACCAGGTTTCGAGCGGAAAACATGAAATGCTGAAAAAGGTAGCTAAAAAGATCGCTATTATCACTTATACCAACGCAGCATGTGATGAAATAAAAAACCGTCTTGATTTCGATAATGCATTTCATATTTCTACGATCCACAGTTTTTCCTGGGAACTGATCAAGCCTTATACAAACGATATCAGGGAATATATACGAACATCGCTTAAAGCGGATATAGCTGATCTTGAGGGGAAACAAGCTAGAGCAAAAAATGAAATATCTAAAACCTATATCGACAGGGCGAGAAAGATCGAGTCGAAAACCAAGCGGCTGGTTGCGTTGGATACGATTAATAAATTTACATACAACCCAAACGGTGACAACGTTGGACGGGATTCGCTAAATCATGCCGAGGTAATCAGTATTGCCGCCGACTTCATACAGAACCGCCCACTTATGCAAAGCATTTTGGTGCAGAAATATCCTGTTCTCTTAATTGATGAGAGCCAGGATACGAAGAAGGAACTCATGAATGCATTCTTCAAGGTACAGGAGCAGAAACCCGATTGTTTTACCTTGGGTATGTTCGGCGACACCATGCAACGAATTTACACTGACGGAAAACCGGATCTGGGTGAAGCCATTCCCGATTCGTGGGCAAAACCGGTCAAAACCATCAACTACCGATGCCCAAAGCGCGTACTCAGGCTCATCAACAGAATCAGATCTGACGCAGATGGACAGGAACAACAACCCAATAAAAATGAGGAAGGTGTCGTTCGCTTGTTTATCGTGGATGCGAGTCAGTCCGTTGATAAGACTCAGATTGAAACTCAAGCGATGAAAAGTATGGCTGAGTCTACAGGGGATTCTGAATGGAGTTCTTCCTCATCTGCCGTCAAGGTATTGACCTTGGAGCATCACATGGCTGCCGCACGCGGTGGATTCTCCGCATTCTTCGACCCACTCTACGCAGTTAATAAATTCAAAACCGGACTGCTCGACGGAACGTTGTCCGGCATCAGCTTCTTCGCGCGCCAAGTTCTACCGCTAGTTGAGGCAAAGAGTGCCGGAGATGAATTCACGGTAACAAGCGTAGTACGTAAATATTCTCCTCTGCTGAAAAAGGACTCGCTCAAGGTCAGTGAACAGCCGCTCGGCATCATACGCGCTGCTGGCGAAGCTGCCGCGGAGCTGTATTCTTTGTGGGAAGAAGATGCTGATCCTTCTTTGCGTGAAGTACTTCGCATAATTCGCCGGACGAGGCTTTTTCAGGTTCCTGACGCTTTAAATCCAATTGCGGAACGCTTGGTTCAGGATGAGGTTGTTGGTGATGACTCGGATGATGCGGAGCTTGACCCCGTTATCGAGGCATGGGAAGCCGCGCTTCAATGTCCGTTCAGCCGGTTTAAGGAATATGTGAAATATATATCCGATGAATCCAGGTTTGGTACGCATCAGGGCATTAAGGGGCTGCAGTTTCCTCGTGTTATGGTGATCCTTGATGATGAAGAATCAAGGGGGTTTCTATTCAGCTATGAAAAACTCTTTGGTGCCAAGCCATTGTCAGATACAGACCGTAGAAATGAGGCTGAAGGGAAAGAAACCACTATAGAACGTACTCGCCGTCTTTTTTATGTCACTTGTAGCCGCGCCGAGGAGAGCTTGGCAATTGTCGCCTATACCAGCAATTGTAAGAAACTAGAACAGTATGCGCTTGAACAAAACTGGTTTGCGAATGACGAGATTGTGTTTATCGGCAAGGATCTTGCGAATGACTGAATCTCAGACAGAAGAAAAACATCTTTCTCATACCCCAGATTCCAGAATTTTCATTAGGTTGAGGTGCTCGTGGAGCAATGAAATAGAAAAACAGGCATTGAAACTTATAGGCTATGCGCAAACAATACCTGTAACACACCCGTCACGCCTATCCGGTTTCAACTGTGAAGCGCAACCATGGCGGTTTTTTTGTGCCTGTCAGGTCGGGAGCGGTCAACATGCCTGATAAAGCCAGCGCCAAACTAAAAGGCTTCCACTTCAACGAAAAATACCTCTCCCAGATCCCTGCACTCCAGCAGCTCATCAACCTGGGTTTCGAATACCTGCCCTCTGAGCAGACGCTTGTCGAACGACAGGGCAGGACCAGTAACGTGCTGCTGGAAACCGTATTGCGTGAACAACTCAAAAAGATCAACCGCATACGGTACAAGGGCCAGGAATATCTCTTCAGTGAGGAAAACATCCAGTCTGCCGTCGAAAAGCTGAAAAACGTCAAATACGATGGTCTGTTAAAGACGAATGAAACCCTCTACGACCTGCTCACTCTGGGTACGGCGATGGAGCAAACGATTGAAGGGGATTCAAAGAGCTTCAACCTGCACTACATCGACTGGCAGGATTTGAGTGCAAACCGCTTCCATGTCACGGCGGAGTTCAGTGTCGAGCGCACGCGCAGTACCGAAACTGCCCGGCCTGATATCGTGCTGTTCGTTAACGGTATCCCGTTTGCAGTGATTGAATGCAAGTCGCCAAAGGTAGAGGTCGAACAAGGTATCTCGCAGTCCATCCGCAATCAGCGGGATGACTATATCCCGAAGCTGTTTACCTATGTACAGCTTATGATGGCGGTGAACAAGAATGATGCCCGCTATGCCACGGTCGGTACGCCCGCCAAGTTCTGGTCGGTCTGGAAGGATCGGGAAGATTCGGAGGCATCGGTTGGCGAGAGTATAAACAGGGCGCTGCCGGGTCAGGTCAAGGATGTGCTGTTTTCCAGTGAGTTTTCCGTCGCGCGGAAATTCTTCGATGCGCTTGAAGCCGAAGGCGAAAGACAGGTCACCGGGCAGGATCGGATGATTCACAGTCTGTGTCGACCGGAACGCCTGCTGGAGATGGCGTTCCGGTTCAATGTGTTCGACGGCGGCCTCAAGAAGATCGCCCGTTACCCGCAGTACTTTGCCATCAAGCGCATCCTGGCACATGTGCAGAACCTGGATAACGAGGGTCGCCGCCGGGGCGGCATTGTCTGGCATACCCAGGGGTCGGGAAAGTCTCTGACTATGGTGATGTTGGCGAGGTCAC
>JAADGM010000094.1 GCA_013152375.1 FCB group bacterium
CCTGCGAAACATTTCCATTGAGTGATCATATCCCAGCTTGTAGAAGAATTTTGCCTGTGAGGGCTGCCCCAATTTTGTTTCCTGTAAATTTCCAATCCGGATACAATCCTCAGGAATGGTCACTTGTACGCCATGGTCCTGGGCTATATTGAGAGATTCCATCCAGAAAGTCAGCGCCTTCTGATACTCTCCCAGGGCTTCGTGAACGAGGGCGATATTCTCCAGGATAAGGCATTTCTGGTAGTAATCATTGCTGCTGTCAATCGAGGGAAATGTTGAAAGCGCCAGATTGTATTCACCACTGAGATAGTAGACATACCCCAGATTGCTTTGAGCTGCGATTTGCAGATTTGTAGATGAGATTTCGGATGTCAACTTCTGAACATCTGTAAATATTTTAGCAGATTGCTGATATTCAGACTGTCCGGCGTAGATCTCCCCCACTCTGAAGGTTGCCATTATCTCAAGTATCGGAATCTTTTTTTCACGGAAAATGTCAATAAATTTTTCGATTTGTGACCTACCCCAGCTCTCCCCCTGAGCAACCGTAGCGAATTGATAATCAATGAGCAGTTCCAGCAAGGGAGACAGTACAAAGAGTTTGGCGATTTTGAGGTAATTCAGGTAGTTCGTATCGTCACCTAAATTACGGTAAAAAAGTGCTGTCTCATAATTTATATAAGCAGCTTCATCTCTTTTCTTAACTTTTGTAAACGGGGAAAATTGCAGCCTCGGCATGTCAAATAGATCGTGGACCAGCTTATGGGCCTCTCCGATCCTTCCAGCCACGGTGGACTGCTTGACCCTGGCCGTGATTTTCAGTTCATCACGATAGGATGAGTACTTATCCAGGACATCTAATATAGAATCAACACTGTCAACAGGATGATCAAAGTAGGGCGCATGACTTAATTGTAGTAAAAGGTCAGTGAGCACTTAATGGCTGCCGAAAGTTAAGTGAATATATCAAATTACGATTAATCACGGATGGACGATCGTTTGCAGGGAGTCACCATCGTAAAGACCGTTTCGGTTATTAAACCCGCTGCGGATGTCCGAATCGCGGGATTCGGAAGGCAGCGGTGATTTTACCTGGCCGTCGTAGATTGTCGTCCGGTTTAACGCAGAGGGTTCACCTGTGAATCTATCCGGACCAGCAGTCTCACCGGCGGGCGAAAGTGGGTTGCTTTCACAGCCGATAAATAGTGAAATGCAAATCCCTGTAAGGAATAATATCAGTTTTTGATTTATCATTTTTTTAATATTTTTTAATTATTAGCCTGACAAATCTAAAATAGTTACAATAATAGAGCCAATATATTTAAAAAGAATTTTAGCATTATTGCCCTTATGGTGTGAAATATTTCAGCAGATTGCAACCTGAAACGGAAATGGCAAACACAGCCGGGAAAATTTAATTTTGAGTACGGACTATCCCCGGGGGTGCAGCTTTAGTGATTAGAGGGATGTTTGGTCCTTCAATATTTCCAGGGAGGGTTGATAAGGTTCCAATTTTACACGGACTTCTTAACCGCCTGCCCCCAGACGTTATAACTCGCGGGTTTCCAACCTGGCAAATAAAGCGTGTCGAGGTCTGTGATTTTAAAGCCCCCCTCGGTAATCAGTGCAGAGATATCGCGGTTCAGGTTACAGCCACCTGCTATATTTTTCCAGATGGGGTTTAACCAACGCTGCCAGTTGTAAACCCGTCTGTCCGGGGCCTTAGCGTGTTCGCAGAACAGCAACTTTCCGTGGGGAACCAGTACACGCCCCATCTCACGGAGAGCTTTGAGGGGGTCCGGGATGGTGCAAAGCGTGTAGGTCATAACAACTGTGTCAACTGTTTCGTCAGCCAGAGGGATATCTTCTGCCGAAGATTGAAGATGTTCAAAATCAATAGGACTTGCTAAAGTACCGGATTGAGCCGTCCTCCACATTTCCATCGAAGGGTCAAGTCCCCAAAGGCGGGTCACTTTGTCAGGATTATAGAACTGTAAGTTAAGTCCCGAACCTACACCAATCTCCAATACACGGCCCGCAGCAAGGGGGATAATCTTCTCACGCTGGCGCATATTGGGGTTTCTGCTGCAAGCCAGGTGAACCAGTTTGGGGAGGATATATTTATCATAAAGCTGCATGGCACCTCCTCCGAGAATCCCCCGCAGGATCCTGCCGCTGATCGGTATAAAGCCTCAACCTGCACTCTCAAATAATGGGGTTACATAACCGATCAGTCCCTTATCCGTCCACAAGGCTGTCGATGACCTTTTTTAATTTTGCTTGAATTTTCTTTGCCAGTTCCCCTAAGGTTGGATTCTCAATTGCCTGCATAGACGCCACGGGATCAACTGCTGCAACTTCAGTTTTACCTTCTGCAGTTTCCTGAACGACAACATTACAGGGAAGCATTATACCCACCATCGGTTCTTTCAATAAAGCATCATGGGCGAAGGGCGGATTACAGGCCCCCAGGATCTGATACTTGCGGAAATCCACATCCAGCTTTTTCTTGAGCGTGGCCTTTACATCGATTTCGGTAAGAATACCGAAACCTTCCTTTTGCAGTTCTTCGGTTACTTTAGTGACCGCATCTTCAAAAGACAATGTCAAAATCCTTGAAAAATAATACCCCATATCAGGTACCTCCACATTTATTGTTATTAACTTATCAGCTTATTACGGTAAATACCCATGTTCCAGGTTCAACAGGGAATTTCGTTCATCGTAATATTCATTCCAAAATTGTTCAAAGGAGAAGACCAGAGCCAGTTTGATGCTCTGATCAGTTTCCGGATACAGATCGAGTAAATCACCCTTGTAATTCATGAACTGGTACTGCAGCCCGATATCTAAATTTTCACCCAGGCGATAGAACCCGTTCACAATAACGCTTATCTCACGGGTAGAGTTAGTCAGATCCGGGAATATTTTTGAGCCAACACCCAGAGACAGCTGAGCTGTCGGACGCTCTAATTTTCGGTATAGAAACCTTAAAGCGGTAAAGTTATTTACTGATTTTGCGCGGGATAAGTCTGCATATGTATTCACAGCACTTACTTCATCAAAACCAAAATTATAAATAGTCTGATGCCGTAAATCGAGGAAATATACGGGGTCAGGGATCAAATTGAGTACTGCCGAAAAAAGAACATTTTTCAGCGTTTCGTCAAAACCGGTATATCCCTCCCGGTGGGTTAAAAAATTATTCCAACCAAGCCCCAACTGTGTAACGATATTACGATTGAAGCGTTGGACTTCCGGCACACGGTACTCCAGTGTTCCGCCGAAAGAATTAAGCGAAAAATCCTCTTCGCTGTCCTCCGCAGAAACCGGAGTAACCGTAAAGTGTTCTCCGTGCACGAACAAATGCACACGCTGTCTATAAATCACTCCCGCCTCAACGACATTGCCGTACTGACTCTCCTCAGTGTTCTTTCCAGACGAAAACGGATTGAGAACGTCAGTTAATTTGATTGCATCGTCATCGCGCAAGGTGGGAAATTCGATCAAACTGCTGCGGATACGGGTTCTGCCGATTCTGAAAACAGACCATTTGTTCTCAAGCTGAAAATGAACCTGATGAAAAAATACCTGGCCAAGATCCGAATCAGCGTCAGGAAACTGGAATCCTACAACAAATCGGCTGCGGTAGTCATTGTATAATTTCTGGCGCACTCCTAACAGAATCCCCGTATCTGAAAAATCACTGACTACCGAATTCCCGTCAGCCCCAAAACCACCTGCTCTGTCATACGTATTGAATGACATCACTCCCCGTCCTGCGAGCTGAATTGCCGGCGTTACCTGGGCAGCTGCGTGCATCGGAAGTAATAAAATAAAGAAAAACGCCAATGGTATGAGATTATATTTCCTATCTGTTTTCATTTATATACTCCTTATATTATTCATGCATTGTCTATTCATCAAGAGCTATTTTAGGCAACAGATCCATTTTACCTTTTTTCATCTTCATTCCCTTCATTTTGCCGACCCTGCGTTCTTCAATGGGAAGGTCCTCATAGATTAATGCCAGCAGGTTGCCACCCGGGTAAAGTCCGTTATTCGTAACCCGGCGGGTGTCATGGTCGTGAAAAGTCCATATTCCCGGATTATTTCCTTCAACGATAATATCCAGGGTTTTTCCGGGACTCAATCGAATCGTATTCATCTGCCAGGGCTGTGGCACCGGAACTCCGTCGTCCGCCACCTGCCAAAAGTCGTGACCGTGCAGATGTAAAAAATGCTCTTCAGTACCGGCATTAATCAACCGCACGCGGATACTTTCATCCTTTTTAATAAACAGATTTGGCGTACTCGGATAGGATTTTCCATTTACCGTAAACCAATTGGGATCGGGCAAATCAGCCTGGGATCGACGGTTCGTGACATAGGGCGGCTGATAACCGTTCTTTATGGCGTCTTCCAGTTCTTTTTTTGAGTTAAAAAGCGCAAATCTTTCCTTATCAAAGCGGTTGTTTTTCATCAGGTACATCCGCTCCTTCATCCTCTCCAGCATCGAATTTAATTCGGTCCGCAGGAAATTAACATCATGTGCTGAGTAGATCAGCGTATATTCCCGGTTGTAAGGAAATTGCTTTTTAACGGGATCATCGGGATCATCTATGATAATTGATCCAAACATGCCAGACTGCATATGCAGCAAAGTGCCCCAGTGACAATGATAGAAGTGGGTACCGCCGGGTTTTGCCACAAATTCATAGATGAACTCCTGCCCCGGCATTACCGGCATCTGTGTGACATAGGGTACGCCATCCATCCGCCAGGGTACATACAGACCGTGCCAGTGGATCGTGTGGTTGAGGTCGGTCCGGTTTTTAAATTTTACCCTTACTTTATCACCCACGGTCACGCGAATTTCAGGGCCGGGTACCTGACCGTTAAATGCCAGAGTATGGATGACCATCCCGGGCGCCAGCTCGTGCTCCACAATTTCGATCCATAGATTGAATTCTTTAACGCCGCCCTCAATTCTGGGTGTTAAGGGCATAGCATCGGCTTGTTTTTCACCCTCTCGTGCCGCCTCAGCAAACAATTGTTCCGGCAGTAAAAATGGGATTGCTGCAACAGCCGTTCCCGCTTTAATAAAATCACGTCTGTTCATTATTTTTTCTCCCTAAGTTGGGTTTACAGTCTATTATAAATTGTTTCTCAATAGCAAATGACCGGCATCAGAGTCCGTACAAACACTTAAATTTAACCTATTGCCGGTGTGCCTGTCCAGCGTCGTTACAACCGCAGCCTTCTGATTCACAGCAGCTTTTTAGATTTGTCAGACGCTTCATTTCCTTAAGTTCATGGACTTTTTTATTTGATGTTTTTACCGTGTTTATCACTGCACAGGTCGGGCAGGAACATATTCCAGCCTGAAAATTACTTGTAATCGCCTCATTCGGACAATTAAGTATACAGGCCCCGCAAGCCTGACAAGCCTCTGGTCTTGATACAGCGGATTTCTTTGTGACTAAATCCGGAGTAAAGACATTTGCAGGGCAGACTGTCGTACAAAGACCGCAGGCGATACAGCGTTCCGGGATAATATTGATCCGTGTGCTGCGCTTCCCCAGGATCAATTCTTTCACATCTGCCCGCCACAGAGGTGACCAACTGGGCATGTCATACCCAATATAAGTGGAAAGCAGGAGAATCCAACCGGTCCAGCCCACCGCCTGCAAAGGCTCTGTGCTTCCGGCGATCTGGGTGAGAACCGCAAAGAAAGCCGCTATGATGATGCCGAGTGAGAAACCCTTCCTGACACCCGGTTTTCCGGGCAGAAAAAAAACTAAAACACTATTGAGTACGGCAAGAAGGAAGACCAGTGGAATCGATTTCCACCAGAACCCATCCACCCAGACAGATACGATCAGAAAAGGCAGCAAAAGAAACAACAATGAATTGAATCCAAGGTTGGTCCCCATTACGAATCGATCCTTCAAGGGAAACTGAACCCTGCGATATCCCTCTTCACATTTGGTCCCTGCTTCTTGCAAATATTTCCCCAGGTATTTGATGTCCACAGGTCCAAAACGAGGATTCCAGCCGGTACGTTCCTTTAACGACCAGCTGTTGATACCTGCTGCCGATAGCTGGGGAAGTATGATTACCCGATGATCGATCAGCTTTTCGATACCGCTTGTACGGATGATCGAGATGACAGTATCAGCGGAGAAATGACCTCCTCCTGCTGCACACCAGACATTGATGCCCTTCGTCGGAGCAATGAGTAGCCAGGCATCAATTCCGTC
>JAADGM010000143.1 GCA_013152375.1 FCB group bacterium
AGGGATATAAGGCAGGGTCAGCTTTCCAGCCCCTTCCAGGGGTTTAAGTGCGTCATTGTATCGGTTCCAAATTTCAGCCCTGCGGGTTTGAATTAAATCGATGTTTTCCAGCTGAGCATATAAAAACGCGGCAATCAGGTCTGATGGAAGATATGAGGAACCGATATCAATCCAACCATATTTATCGATCTCTCCCCTGAAAAATTTGGAGCGGTTTGTTCCTTTTTCCCTGATAATTTCAGCTCTTTCCATATATTTTTCATTATTGACAATTAACAATCCGCCTTCACCCGAAATAATATTTTTAGTTTCATGAAAAGACATTGCACTCATATCCCCAATACTGCCGAGAGGTTTACCCCTGAACTTTGAATCAATAGCTTGTGCCGCATCTTCGATGAGAAAAAGATCATATTCCCGGCAAAACCCGGCAATCCTGTCCAGATCGGCCGCAATACCTGCATAATGGATCGGTGCGATAACTTTGGTTTTTGGGGTTATCAGACCCTCCAACTGATTTACGTCAATATTGGGATTTTCATCATTACTGTCAATAAAAATGATGGATGCCCCACGAAGTACAAAAGCATTTGCAAGGGATACAAATGAAAAAGATGGTATAATAACCTCATCTCCCGGGCCAATATTCAACAATAGCGCAATCATCTCCAGGGCATCTGTGCAGCTCGTTGTCAGGAAACAACGGTTAAAGCCGAATTTATCGCGAAAAAAAGCATGACATTTTTCTGAAAAAATGCCGTCCCCCGATATTTTTCCGGATTGTACGGCCTGCATCATATACTGAAGTTCATTGCCCGTAAAATATGGTTTGTTGAATGGTATCATCATTAATAATCTGTCTGATTTAATATGATATTAATGTGAAAAGTTAAGCAAGGCTCTGTTTAACAATTAAGGAAATATTTGAAGGGTAATCGAATTTATTCCGCGGACCGATTCATATCATCAGTTCAAAGAATATAATTTGAACTGACTGAATTTATTTTCGTAAGTTACAGATAATCACTCTCGATCAATCTCTTAATCATACAGGGTTTTAGCCAGATCCGATGTGATCAAATTACTGATCGAATTCTTTTAGTAACACAATAAAATATTTAAATGAACCAAAAAAAATTTAACAGCCCGGGAATACCTCCGTTAGCTGAATCCGAAAAATTCAATAAATTCCATTTGAGCAGGTTTATCGGCGATATCTTTTGTAAATTAAAAATACACAATTTATTCCGCCCGGTATTACCTGTGTTTAAAAAACTTATCCATATATCAGAATTATCTGAATGGATCAGTGCCCATGCACATCTGCGTTTCAACGATTTTTTCACACTGCATTATAATTATGAAAGTCGACTCAAGTTGTACGAAGCAATTTTTACAAGCCAGAATCTCAACCGGCCGATTAATTATCTTGAATTTGGAGTGGCAGGGGGCAATTCGTTTTCATGGTGGCATGTTAATAACGATCATCCCGATTCTACTTTTTATGGTTTTGACACATTTACGGGGCTTCCCGAAGACTGGGGTGTATTTAAAAAGGGGCATTTTTCGACTGATGGTAATGTCCCAAAGCTAGACGACAGCAGATGTGTATTCATAAAAGGATTATTTCAAAGTACATTGCAGGAATTCATTAAAGAAACGACGTTTGAAAAACGGAATGTCATTCATATCGATTCAGATCTCTATACTTCCTGTTTATTTGTATTAACAACTCTTGCTCCAAAAATTAAACCTGATGATATACTTATTTTTGACGACTTTAAGATGGAACATTCTGAGTTCAGAGCCATGATCAACTTTATGGATTCGTTTCATTTTGACTACGAAGTCATTGGAGCTGCAAATAATTATTCCCATGTGGCAATTCGAATTATAAAGATAAAAAGAGAAAGTCCTGCAGTTGCTTAGCTGGTTTGTTTACATCATAAATTCTTCTGAGTAACCATAAAGCTAAATCTTCCTAAATTTCTCAACATTTTAACAGGATAATATGGCAACTTTTTACGTTACGACCCCTATATACTATGTCAACGATGAGCCCCATATCGGGCATGCTTACACGACCCTTCTTGCAGATGTTTTGGCCAGGTATCACCGTTCCCTTGGTGATGAGGTTCATTTTTTAACCGGAACCGACGAACATGGCCAAAAAGTCCAGGAATCTGCAATTAAAAGAAATGTGCAGCCTCAGCAACATGTGGATGAGTATGTTGTGAGATTTCAGGAATTGTGGAAAAAGCTTCACATTCAAAATGACGATTTCATTCGAACAACTGAAAAAAGACATACAGACCGCGTGGTAGACCTGCTGAATATCCTGTGGGAAAAAGGTGAGATTTATGCGGCTGAGTATGAAGGGTACTATTCCGTTTCAGAAGAAAGATTCATCACTGAAAAAGAAGTTGAAGACGGTAATTTCAGGGAAATCAAAAAACTGAAGGAAAAAAACTACTTTTTCCGGATGTCGAACTATCAGGAAACTCTGATCGAACATATTAAAACACATCCCGAGTTCATCCTTCCGAAAACCCGGCGAAACGAAATTCTCGGCTTCCTTGAAAAACCCCTTACGGACCTCTGTATTTCGCGGCCTAAAACTCGGCTAAGCTGGGGAATTGAACTCCCCTTTGATAAAGATTATGTGACCTATGTATGGCTGGATGCTCTTACAAACTATATCTCTGCCATCGGCTGGAACACGGACAATAAACGATTCCAAAAATGGTGGCCGGCCAACTATCATCTCATGGGAAAGGACATCCTTACAACTCACTCTGTGTATTGGCCAACCCTTCTGATGGCGGCAGGGATCCAACTGCCGAAAACAATCCTCGCCCATGGCTTCTGGCTCTCGGGAGATACTAAAATGTCTAAATCGCTGGGGAATGTTGTTAACCCGCTGGACCTGGTTGACAGCTATGGTGTGGATCCGGTCAGATATTATTTGATGAGAGATATGGTGTTAGGCCATGACGCATCTTTTTCACTGGATGGGTTCGTCCGGCGATATAATTCTGACCTGGCAAATGATTTTG
Source organism: FCB group bacterium (assembly GCA_013152375.1). Taxonomy (GTDB): domain Bacteria; phylum Fidelibacterota; class Marinisomatia; order SCGC-AAA003-L08; family JACNLC01; genus JAADGM01. The sequence continues at coordinate 3,057 of JAADGM010000143.1, forward strand.
GTAATCTCGTGAACCGGGTAACCATTTTGATTAAAAAGCATTTTTCAGGAATATTACCTGAAACCGGAACCTTTGATAAAACCGACCTCGAACTGATTGCTATTGCAAAATCGGCACCTCAGAAAGTAAGATCTTTGATCAGTAACCTTAAGATCAATGAGGCAATTGAAATCACAGTCGGACTTTTCAGGGAGTTAAACCGCTACCTTGAAAAACGCGAACCCTGGAAAACGGTCAAGCTGGATAAAGCGCATAAAATTTCAGCAGGAACGACTCTTTCCCTTGCCGCTGATATCTTACGAATAGGAGCACAGTTACTTCACCCGGTTATGCCCAATCGCATTGATTTGATCCTGCAAATTTTGGGAGCACAAAATCTTGATCTGGTGAATTTTTCGGTAGGGCTGCTTAAACCGGGTACCGTTCTTGGAGAAGGCAAATCTCCGTTCCCCCGAATTGAAATTCCCAAATGAATCTGATAGATACGCATGCACACCTTTATGACGATGACTTTGCCGATGATCTGGAGGATGTTCTTTCCCGGGCTGAAAATGCAGGCGTTAATAAAATAATCTGCGTAGGTGTGGATTTGACGACTTCTGAAAGATGTCTGGTTCTGGCTGAGCAATACGATATTCTTTATGCTGCTGCGGGCATTCATCCCCATGAAGCCTCAAAGACAGATAAGGGTTACATAAAAGAACTTGAAGCATTCTCGTCACACCCGAAAGTCGTTGCCATCGGTGAAATAGGACTTGATTACCATTACAATTTTTCGCCGCCGCCCCAGCAGATCAGGATATTTTCCGAGCAGCTGGAGCTATCAAAATCACTGCAGCTGCCTGCAATTGTCCATAACCGGGAATCGGACCGGGATCTGCTGAAATGTCTTAAACAGACCCAAACTCGTAAAGGGGTAATCCATTGTTTTTTGGGGGAAGTTGAATTTGCGCAACAGATCTTCGATTGCGGGTTTCAGGTTTCTTTTACAGGATCAGTTACTTTTAAACGCGATCTGAAAACAAATGAAGCTCTCTTTCAGCAATCAGCAATCGAAAAATATATGCTCGAAACCGATTCACCCTATCTGGCGCCGGTTCCGCACAGAGGGCACCGGAATGAACCCGCCAATGTAAAATATGTCGCTGAACAGATTGCGGCTTTTGTCGGATCGTCAGCTGAAGAAATTGCCCGGAAAACCACGGTTACGGCCCTCGATTTATTTAGCAAACTGCAGCAATGACCCACCCCTTCCGCAGGAAATGGGGGCAGAACTTTTTGCGGGACCCTAATTATATCCGAAAGATACTTACCGAACTCAATCCACAGCCGGAAGATACTGTATTGGAAATTGGACCTGGCGACGGTGCCCTGACCTTTGCTCTTGCGCCTCTGGTTTCGACAATACATGCCGTGGAAATCGACCCGCTGCTTGTGAAGCAGTTGAAACGAACAGCCCCAAAAAACATCCACGTTATTGAGGAAGACATCCTGAATTTTGATTTAGACAGTCTTACCGGGGATTTTTTGATTCTGGGGAATCTTCCCTACTATCTCACCACGCCCATCATCTTCAAGGTGATAAATAATGACCGTTGGGCCAGGGCTGTTTTGATGGTTCAACAGGAGGTTGGGGCAAGGATAACGTCGCCGCCCGGCAACAGAATTTACGGAAGACTGTCTGTCATGGTACAGACTTACACGGCCGTAAACTCTCATTTCAAAGTGCCTTCGACGGTTTTTCAACCGAAACCAAAAGTGGACTCTGTTGTCATCTCGTTGAGACCACGATCAAATCATATCTCAAACCGTGAATATCATCATGATATTGTAAAACTTGCTTTTTCCCAACGGCGTAAAAAACTTAAAAATACTCTGGGTGATCATCTCAATCCCGGGCTTTTGGAGATCTACGGTGACCAAAGACCTGAACAGTTATCTGCGGATGATTTTATGGTCATTTCGGAAAACAATCCTGTGGGATAAGCTGTTTCCTGCTTTCGTCACTCCGCCTGTTTTAAAAGATCTTCATGAATATAAAAACGGAATTTTAGAAATCCGTGTGAAGCGACCTCTTTACTTCCCGTTGATAGGACATTCTCACTAAATTTTGTTTTCAAATTGAGGAGGATTTCAATGCTTTCAAAATTTTCAGAAGATCTAAAAGCTGCCCTCAAAGCCCGTGACAAGATAAAAGTCTCTGCTCTGAGGAATATCATCGCTAAAGTAAAAGCCATACAGATCGATCGCAAAACACAGCTTACCGATGCCGATATCCAAAAGATTTTATTGAGCTATACAAAACAGTTGAGGGATTCAATAGACCAATACCAGGCTGCTGGCAGGGAGGACCTAGTGGAAAACGAGACTGCAGAACTCCGCATTATTGAGAGCTATCTCCCGGAACAGATGACAGAAGATGAAATTAAAGCCGTCGTTCAAAAGATCATCGGTGAAACCGGTGCAGCCACAATGACAGACATGGGCAAAGTAATGCCGCTCGTTATGCAAGCCATTAGCGGGAAGGGAGATGGCAAAATCGCTTCTAAGTTCGTTCGGGAATTTCTCGGCTGATGCATTTCATGATCATTGATGTAATCCTGTTGGTCATCCTGGGATATTTTGCCTTTAACGGAACACGCCGGGGATTTATTAATGAGATCAGCACAGTCGTGGCGCTCATTGCGGGGTTCGCGTTGGCCAATAACTTCAATCACGATGCAAATGACTTTCTGATCAGATGGGTTCGTGATGATTCGCTGCGCTTTGTGTTAAGCTACATATTGATATTTACCATAACTGTTGCTATCCTCAAAATCATAGCCACTTCCATACAGAAATTCCTGGAAGTAGTTCTACTGGGCTGGCTTAACCGGCTCCTCGGATTGCTTCTCGGCATTCTGAAGGGGCTGCTGGTCATCAGCCTCTTTATTTTTATGATGCAGTCCTTCCCGAGAGCAGCCAAATTGCATGAGCGGATGGATCACGATTCATATCTGTACCACGTCTGCCGGTCCCTGAAAGATTGGGCAATTACCGCCATTGCCAGCAATCCGAACTATGAGCATTACAGGGACACCCTGCAAGAGAAAATTAAGGAAAAAAACATACAAGCGCTCCTTAATGATGTACAGTGAAAGCGAGGATC
>JAADGM010000116.1 GCA_013152375.1 FCB group bacterium
CATACCATCAATGTTCAGCCCGATAGCAGAGGCAATTCCCTGGATATCGCCGAATGGAGAACTTGCTGCATTCTCATCAACCGTTGGATAGATGGAAACATAAGACCGGTAATAGGGTGTGGCAAAAATACAGTACAGAACTGCGAACAAAGTTATAGCCGATGTAAGCAGGATTATAATTTTTTTCTTCTCTTTCAGGTAGGAGTAGAGCTGGATCAGATTGATTTCATCGTTTGGCGGATAAGTATTCTGATGCATGAGGTCCCTCATCTAAGAATTGCAGTTTGAATAACAATAATAATTGCCGCCATCTGTCCCCCGATGGCCATGATGTCCTTAAAGCGCTCCCATTTGTTGTACTCCAATTTTTCAGCGATAAAGATCACATCGCCGTTATCAATCCGCACATCCTGCCGCAGGGGGATGCGCTGTCCCGTGCTGTTTTTGATGATGTATTTTTTCCGGGTGGCAGTGGAAGTGACACCGCCGGCCTGGGAGACATAATCATTATAGGTGTACCCCGGGACCAAAGGAAACCTGCCCGGATGCAGCACCGCACCGAGAACTTCAACATATTCCTGCAGCGCCGGAATCGAGACAACATCCTCCCTTTGGAGGGGAAATTCCATCAGGATGCGGGTAAAGTCTTCAGAAGCTGATGAGATCTTTCCCTTTTTAACCCTCGATCTCGCTTTGAGATAGGATTTTTCCGCATCACTGAGATCTTCATAGGGAATCAGCTGGATGCGTTCGATTTCCGGATCGATAAGGGCAGAAATGTATTCATTATTGACGGTTATCTTTGACTGGTCGGCTCTGGATGAAAAACCACCGGCCCGGTTGATGATCTCGCGAATGGTCGTCTTCCCTACATCGATGGAATAGCGACCCGGAAATTTAACCTCGCCCTCAACCGTGACCAGATCCTGGCGTTTGTAGTCTCTCTTCAAACGCACAACAATATGATCTTCCGGTGCCAGGATAGTACCAGCAAAAGCATCAGCAGTTGAGATGTTCAGGATCACTTTATCCGTATCATTCACAAAACGTGTGATCTCAATTTTGCCTGGATCGGCATTGGGTGTAAACCCTCCGGCCAGCTTAATCAGGCTCTCAAGGCTCTCATTCTTCACAAATTCATAAGTCCCTGGCAGCAATACCCCGCCGAAGATACCCACTTCTTCGGTCTTCATTCCAATCTCGATAATATCCCCCATTTGTACCTGCGGATTTTGCATCGTATCCCCAAACATTTTATATTTCATCAGGTCAACGGGGTAAACGTCATTATCCCGTAACAGCTTGATATTTCTGGAGGATAACAGCTCCCTGTCTATATTATCACCGAGATTATCAAAGATATCGGACACCCGGGTAAGGGGAGTCACTGTCACAAAGCCCGGGCTTTCAAGCGTGCCGATGACCAGTACTTTGAACTGACGGATCGCGATCAATGTCAGATATACGGAGGCATTGGCATATTTCTTCAGACAGGATTGTCTTATCAGTTCAATTGCCTGCTTTAATTTAAGGTGATCTACGCTCACCGTTCCGATTGCGGGGATAAGCACATCCCCGGTTGGTGAGATCAGCAGGGAATAGGTGAACACACCGTCTGAGGAGATCAGGTTCATGGCAAATTCATCGCCGGGACCAACGATATAGGTTTCAGGATCGATCGTGGCCTCAAGTGCCGTCTCACTGATGAGTGGAAGCGTCGAGACATTCTCTTCAGGAGCCGTTTCCGAATCCTTCAGATCCGGTAATAAATCCTGTAAAGACGCAGAACCGTATACCTGGCACACGGCAAAGGTTGCAAACGATAGTAGGATCATTAGTTTATTGATCATCAGGTCTCCTTAATCAAATATTTCCGCTGCTGACAAGAGCGGCAGATCCCTGTCTTTTGGGGAAACGACAGGGGACTTAACGGGCCAGTCAATACCAATGACGGGGTCATTCCAGAAAATCCCACGGTCACTTTCCGGATGATAAACATCCGTGCATTTATATACTACTTCCGTGATATCCGAAAGCGAACAATATCCATGGGCAAAGCCCTCGGGAATATATAACTGGTGTCTATTTTCAGCGGAAAGGACCACACCCACCCAGCGGCCGAAAAATTTCGAACTTTTGCGGATGTCCACGGCAACGTCGAATATACGGCCTGAGACAACCCTGACCAGTTTCCCCTGAGGATGGCGAAGCTGGTAATGCAGCCCCCGGATGACATTTTTAACCGAGACGGCATGATTATCCTGCACGAATGACGGCGTGATCCCTGCCTTTCTGAATTTGGTTTCATGGTAGGTTTCCATAAAATACCCTCTTTGATCTTCAAAGACATCCGGTTTTATCAGGATTACGTCGGGGATTTCGGTGGGGATAAACTTCATCGTTTCAGCAGGTCTTCAAGATATTCCCTGTAAGTATTCCGGGGGTAGGATCCTACCAACTGCCTGAATTGTGTTTCGGTAATGAAGTTTTGGTGATAGGCAACTTCTTCGATACAACCGATTTTTAGTCCCTGACGAGACTCAATGGTTTCAATAAAAGCGCCTGCTTCCAACAAGCTTTTATGAGTTCCCGTATCCAGCCAGGCCATACCCCTGCCCAGTATTTCCACTCTTAGTTTTTGCTTTTTCAGGTAGGCGAGGTTGACATCGGTTATCTCCAGTTCTCCCCGGCCGGAAGGAACAATGTGCTGAGCGATATGAACGACCTCATTATCATAGATATAAAGCCCCGGAACGGCATAATTTGATTTTGGTACAGCCGGTTTTTCTTCGATGGAAAGGACTGTTCCGTTACTGTCAAATTCAACTACTCCATATCGTTCGGGATCATTTACCCAGTACCCGAAGATCAGTGCGCCGGATAAATTTTTTATCCCCGATACGAGACGTTCCATATATCCGGATCCGTAAAACAGATTATCTCCCAAAATCAGGGTGACGCTGTCATTTCCAATGAATTTCTTGCCGATGAGAAAGGCCTGGGCGATGCCTTTAGGCTCGGGCTGTACAGCATAGGAAAGGGTCATTCCAAGACGGTTGCCATCCCCCAGCAAGTCTTTGAATTTAGGCGTATCGGCGGGTGTTGAGATCACCAGCACTTCGCGTATGCCCATGAGCATCAAAGTTGAAAGAGGATAGTAGATCATGGGTTTGTCATAGACCGGCATTAATTGCTTACTGACGATTTGAGACAGTGGGTAAAGGCGCGTGCCGGAGCCCCCTGCCAGAATAATTCCTTTCATGAAACCCCCATTCCCAAACGCTGCTGCTGGTATTTCCTCTCCTGAATATTTCTCCACCAGGACCTGTTCTCCAGATACCAGTTAATTGTCTTTTCCATACCGGTCTCAAAAGATTCAGCGGGTTCCCAGCCTAATTCAGTGCGGATCCTGGAAGCATCGATTGCATACCTCAGGTCATGACCCGGTCGATCCTGCACAAACGTTATCAACTCGCTGTATGAGCCAAGCTCCGGAGACGGCCGGAGTCTGTCCAATATTCTGCAGATGGATCTCACAACTTCAAGATTGGTCTTTTCAGTATTTCCGCCGATATTGTAGGTCTCACCAATACGGCCTTTCTCCAGCACCCGGTAAAGGGCGGCACAATGATCCTCCACGTACAGCCAATCCCTGATATTCGCCCCTTTGCCGTATACCGGCAGCGGTTTTTGACTGAGACAGTTCAGGATCATCAGGGGAATCAGTTTTTCCGGAAATTGATAGGGACCATAATTATTTGAACAATTGGTAATCAGCACGGGGAGTCTGTAGGTGTGATGCCAGGCACGCACCAGATGATCAGAGGCGGCCTTGGAGGCGGAATAGGGCGACCGGGGTGCATAGGCCGTGGACTCAGTGAAATAGCCCTGCTCGCCTAATGAACCGTAAACTTCATCTGTGGAGACATGGAGCAGCCTGAATTTGTCGCGGCTTTTGGGTTCGAGTTTATCGTAATATTCTCTCACGGTCTCCAGCAGGGTGAAGGTCCCCTGAATATTGGTGCGGATAAACTCTGCAGGGCCGTCGATCGAACGGTCCACGTGAGATTCCGCGGCAAAATGGAGGATGGCCTCCGGCTGGAACTCCTTCAGCACTTCCTTCAATTTATTACCATCTGCCACATCACCATGAATAAATCCATAGCGCGGATTGTTCTCCACCGAGGAGAGTGTTTCAAGGTTGCCGGCATAGGTCAACTTGTCAAAATTGAGAAGAGTGTTTTGAGTCTCACGGATCTGCTTGAGAATGAAATTTGAGCCGATAAATCCGGCTCCGCCGGTTACTAATATTTTCATACCGTACAGTTATGGTGTTTCATTAATTTTATAATAACCCATTCCTTTTCCGCAGCCACCATTCTATGCCCAAAAGCAGAATCAGGACCGCCCAGAATTTTTGCAGAGAGATGGCGCTAAATTGAAAATCATATTCACTTTGCACGGGAGTAATTTTCACAGAATTTATCATAGAATCCAATGCGTTAATCCTGAAAATCGCACCTTTCGTACTCTCGGCAATATGCTTCAGGCCGGGATAATTGGGAATGGATACCCTATCCTCGGCCCTGATCTCCCTTACGGTAAAGTTGGTGCTGTCCGCCGCAATTACTTCACCATTAGGCCAGGTTACCCAGTCAACTGCGGTCCATTTTCCCGAAGATCTGGGTACAAAATCTACTTTATAGGTTCCGGAGGCAGCATCGTACGGTGCAGGCAGCGAGAGTGTTTCACCGGGTTTCTCACCCGTCAACTTCACTTGCACAAGGTCGGGCGCTTCCCTGAGCGTTGCGTTCACGGTCACTGCCAGTTCTACCACATCCCCGTAATCATAAACGGGCAGATCGGTTTTGAGTCTGGCCAGCGATTTTTCAGAGAGCAATTCCAGCAGAAATAAATTATCAACAATTTCCTGCAGGTAATTTGTCTTCAGGGTCATGCTGCTTTTAAGGCTGACGGCGGCGATTTCCGGCATAAAAATTCCTGTGAAGGGGAAATTCTCCTGGTTCCGAAAAATCGCAGACTTTCCGTCTGAATATTCGACGATATTACCCCGCTGGGCGCTCCAGATCAGATTCCGCTGCTGTGGCGGTATTCTGTCAATTCCCGTAAAATCGATAAAACTGACACCATCGGTCGGCGCCTGCAGCGAAACCTTTGTTTCTGAGGTTTTCCCTGCTGTTGTGAGATGAAATTGGTTGACCAGCAGATTACCAGCCATCCGGTTTGAACCCGGCCCTTCAAAATAGATCAGGGGAATTTTTTTTTCGGTACAACTTTGAACAATACGATTGAACAAGGCCCTGTCTGAATTAGAGTTTGGAAAATCATCAAGTACGATCATTTCAGGGATTTCCTCCAGGCCCTTCTCCGGAGGAGTGTTCCAGGAAATTCCGTCCGGGCGAAAATAATGCTCCACTTCAACCCGCGGTAAGGCGGTCAGTCGGTTTCTTATGAATCTGCTGTTAAAGGACAGGCTGCCCGAAAGCAACAGGACCTTTTCATACTCGGACTGTATGTCAATCTGAAGAGGATATTGGTTATTTGTCAGATTCACATGAGTCTCCGCCGGGATTATATCAAGCGTCAGATCATTGGTGAGACCTGCGCCCGGAACCGAAAAAGTAACGGTGGTAAACCCCTCGCCCGGACCCAGCTTGATCAGTTTCTGACTCACGGTATTGTGATTGGAGTCGAGTAAACGCAGCGTTGACGGTGTCTGTTGATCCAGAAAATACGACAGAGATACGTCGACCGTCAGGGTATCCCCTTGAATGAGGGATTGGGGATAACGGACTTTTGTAATTCCTATTGTGGAGACACTTTGTTCATCCCCGAAAACAAGTACCGTTACCGGAGGGCAGTCCTCAAAAGAAAGAGAAGCAGGATCCGTTCCGGTGGTGGCAATTCCGTCGGTAAGCAGGTAGCTGTAATCGGCTCCGATGGTTTTCATCTTTTCTCCAAGATGTGTAAAGTCCGACCTTTCATCCGTGAACCGAATTGGAGAATCGAGGCTGACGGGCCTTATGAATTCCCCGAATCCATATAGGGCCGTGATTCCGCCGGATTCCCCAATTTTCTTCTCGAGTCTTTCGAGAATGCCGATAATCTTGTCAGGTGTGTTTGCTGAATCCGGGCTCATGCTGGTTGACAGATCCG
>JAADGM010000106.1 GCA_013152375.1 FCB group bacterium
TGCTTGAAATCGTTATGCGTAAACATCCCGTGCACTAAATCCTTTATATCTGCCTGCAATTTAGCGTGAACACACGCCTTTTCCCAAAATAAAAATGGTTTTGCAGCGACTCAGGCTGATAAGCCTTCAGAGGGTTTTCTAGTTGGGTTAAATCCGGTTTTATTCAGTATCTTCAGAGAGATTCTCAAGACCCGGCAATCAGGTTAAACAACAGCAGCAAGAGGGGTGCAGCGGGGACTTGAATCCTCACGTGCGGCAGGATTATGACCGGCGCTTCAGCAATGTCATCATTTGTTCTAAAGCCGCAAGATAGGCCCCCACGGGATCTGTGTGGATGCTCTCACCCTGACTGCTGAACACCGTTTTTTGCGGCGGCTGAAAATAGACCGTTATCAGCGGCAGCCCGATGAGGTCAAGGGTGTCCGCCAGCACGTAGGCGCCATGCCGCCAGCTTTCCGGAGCCAGGAGAATGCCGGCCGCTTTATTGCGGTTGCGCTGTATGATGATCGATGCGGCGGATTCACTGTTCGTCTGAAATATTTTCAGTTCAAAGGCGGTGTTTCTCACTTCCCGGCGCAACGCCCGGTTCACTTTGTCGAGGGTTGCCCGGGTTCCCAACCTGGCAGACCTGAGCCCCAGCAGATTCAGATTCGGTCCGTGCAGCACAAGAATGCGGATTTTTTCCTGCTTATTTTTCATCGGAACTCTCCAGATAAAAGCGCACAATTTTTTCGTGACAGGGAAAGGCCAGCCGGGGCAGGGTCTGCATGGGGAAAAATCCGATCTCCGCCGCATCATCCCCCGCTTTCATGCCCTCATACGAGTCAATCTGCATGAGCAGTCCCAGCAGCAGGACATCGCCGAAAACCGTATTGAAATGGGAGCAGTACCCCAAAAATCTCAACGGCTTTCCCGTCAGATTGGTTTCTTCGTGCAGCTCCCGTACAGCGGCCATTTCGGGCGTTTCTCCCCGCTCCATAAAACCGCCGGGGAGGCTCCATTCTCCCTTGGCAGGGGACAGGGCCCGGCGCACCAGCAGCAGGTCATTACCCCTGGGACAGATAAGTGTTGCCGTCGGGATGGGATTTTCATAATGGATGACGCCGCAGTTGGGACAATATTGCCGCCGATGGCCGTCTTTAAGACCGCTGACATTTTTTGAACCGCAATTCGAGCAATATTCAAGGTGTGACATTAATTCAATTTATGGAGGATGTGTCGTGCATTCCAACTTGGTTTTCATGCAGTATAGGCTCTAAAATTGCGCCATTATGAAGCAGCCAAAACCCATTCTTGCCGTAGGGTCCATTGCCCTCGATGACCTCGTAACCGCCACCGGAAGCCGCACTGAAATACTCGGGGGCTCTGCAACTTATTTTTCACTGGCAGCCGCTCTGTTTGCTCCTGTGCGGCTGGTGGCCGTAGTGGGAGAGGACTTTCCCGAATCAGGCTGGAAACTCTTAAAATCCCGGAATATCGATGTTTCCAATATCCAGATAAAAGCCGGGCGTACTTTCCGCTGGGGCGGAGAATATTCGGCGGATTTTTCAACACGTCAGACCCTGTTCACGGAGTTAGGCGTATTTCAGAATTTTCATCCCGTTATCGCAGAAACTCACCTCGAGACTCCCTTCATTTTCCTGGGCAACATTCAGCCGACGCTCCAGATAGAAGTGGCCGATCTCATTCCGGGGGCTCAGTATATTATTTGTGACACGATGAATCTTTGGATTGATAACAATGTGAACAAACTCTGGGATGTGCTGAAAAAAGTCCACATCTTTCTGCTCAATGACGAAGAAGCCGTTCAGCTCACCGGGTTTGAAAACCTGGATAAGGCGGCGGATAAACTGCTTTCCTGCGGACCCGACTCCGTGATCATTAAACGCGGAGCCCGGGGCGCCTTGCTGGCCACGGAAAATGAACGGGTTCATATTCCCATCTATCCCCATGTAAAGGTGGTTGACCCCACCGGCGCCGGGGATACCTTTGCCGGCGGACTCATCGGACACCTGGCAAGATATGGCGCTGACCAGCTCACCGAGGCCATTATCACCGCAGCGGCAGTGGCCTCCTTTACGGTCTCGGGTTTCGGACTCGAAGGTTTGCTCACCGCCGACATTTCCGCAGTTGAAGCGCGCTGCCACAGCATCAGAAAACAAATGCAATAGCCTATCGGGTGCTGACCTCATAGCTGTCCAAAACAATTTCAAAATAGCATAAGGCTGTTCCCTCCTCGGTTTTGAACAGATTATTCCCAGATTATAAAAAGTATCCCAACAACAACTGCCCCTGAAACATCAATTGATCAGATATGGGAATTGGATGTCGAGTTTTATAGGATTATCCGGCTACATCTGTAATTCAATTTTACAAATAAGGTCATCCTTATCAAACTGTCATGGTCCAGCAGCAGATGCAGCTTGAGAGCTTCTTTGCTCTCTCAAAATTGAGCTCAGTCAAAGGATAAAGGTACCGCTCCTATGGAGCTAATTAATGATGTGCATTGCATTTCTTCAGAGGTTACGCCCCTACAGGGCTGATATTAGTTTTTGAACGTCGGAGAAAAAGATAAAGTCCCGTAGGGACGGTATCTTTAGTAACAGAGGCAGCCATACCCCCAGGCTCCAGCGGAGCGATACAGGTTATTCACAATATCTTCCCCTTATTTTGGTAGATATGGAGAGATCAGCCTGGTTATCCTATCAGGTGCAGGGCTTTTTTCTTATTGCCCCCTAAACGTTTTGGACGGATGTGAGCTGACCGGTCGGGCTGGGGTTTTCAGTGGTTTTTCCTCTCCAATTTTAAGTAATTTTGCCATCTGATTTGATGTCAGATAGATGTTTTTGTACCGGTAATGAAGGGTTGTGCGCAAACCGGGCACATTCCCATACGACCGGCCTGATTATGGAGAAGCTGCGCTCTTAATACCGGAAAAGAGTGCCGTTCAAAATTTAAATAGGAGTTATGATGAAAAAAATTACCGGCTATTCGATTGGATTTGTCCTCATTCTTTTTATGCTCGGGTGTGAAAGTGTCGAGTTTCGTTCCGCCAAGATGTATGTGAACGAGAATAACATGGAAAAGGCTGAGGAATTCTTCCTGAAAGCCCTGCAGACAGAACCGGAGAATGCGCTTGTACCCTACCTGCTGGCAAAAGATATCTATATCCCACAGAGTCGGTGGGCGGAAATGAACCAAATGTTTAACAAGGCTCTCGAAATAAATCCGGATGCGAAACTGCCCCAGTTTTACCGGGTGAATGATGAATTGATTTCCACCGTGGGTCAGGCCATTAAAATTCAACGGCAGCAGGAGTGGAGTAAAATCTTCAATGCCGGAGTCAACCAGCTCGACAGCGGTGAAATGGAGAAGGCCATCGAAACCTTCAAGCTGGCTGTTGATGTCCTGCCCTCCGATGGCAAGGCTTACAAAGCCCTCTATTCCATCTACATGAAACGGGGAGATAAGGAAAGCGCCCTCAAGGCCATTGAAAATGCCCCGGTGGATGTGGACCTGCTGGAACTGAAGGGAGACCTTGCCAAAGCCGATAAGGATTATGACACCGCCGAATCCTTTTATCTGAAAGCCCTCGACATAGCCACTGAGTCAGCGGATTCAGACCAATTATATTTAAGACTTTTCGAGATCAAATTTCTTCAGGATGACTATCCGGCGGCAGAAGAATATGCCGGGAAGATTTCCGATTACAACGGAGATATTGCCTTTAATCTTGGCGCCCTGTATCATCGCATGGCCATCGAAAAGTACAACGAGGCCGTTGACGCTTATAATGAAATGATCAAAATGGAGCAGCCCGAACCTGCAAAAGTTGACCAGGTTATAAATTTGTTTTCCAGTTCAAAGGGTCTCTTCAAAAAAGCCCGGGGGTATTTTCAGGATGCTCTTTCTTACAATCCGGATGACAACGAAAGCCGCAGGCTGGCTAAAGATCTGAAGAAAAAGATAAGAATTATTGACGACACCTTTATTCAGGAATTGGAATCAATGCAGTAGCGCCGCCGCAGAAAAATGACAGGGCAGCTGAATCGGCTGCCCTTTTTTTTATCTCATCCGTTTCCGTTTAATGAGATATTCAACCAGGGCAAGGTCAAGGGGCTGGTCCGTCGTCAGACGCACATAGTCAATATGATTGCGTCGGCACCGGTTTCTGATATGGTCACAGAAGGCCTGCAGACTGCGTTGATAATCTTTCTGAATATGCCAGGGTTCCGTGATGATCTCCTCCCGGGTTTCCATATCCCGGAACAGCGTACGGTCTGTAAAATCCAGGGTCAATTCCTGGGGGTCCAGAACATGAAAAACGATAACTTCATGCCCCTTATGCCGGAAATGTTTCAATCCTGAGACAACCTCATCGGGATCGTCGAACAGATCTGAGATGAGAATGATCAGACCCCGCTTCCGAATGGCCTCGGCAGTCTTGTGCAGAATGGGACTGATGTGGGTCTCCGGTCCGGGGTTGATATGGTCCATTTGGCTGAGCAGAACATTCAGGTGACTGGTCTTTGATCTGGACGGGATATAGGATCTAATTTCTGAATCGAACAGGGTGAGGCCGGCGGCATCCTGTTGTTTGATCATCAGATATGCCAGGGAAAGCTGCCAGCATCTGTGCATAGGTGAGCTTGCTCACAGTCCCGGACTTAAAGGCCATGGAACGGCTTTGATCCACCAGAAGATGGGATCGCAGATTGGTCTCTTCCTCAAACTGTTTCACATAGTAGCGCTCGGTTTTGCCCCACAGCTTCCAGTCAATGTGCCGGATCTCGTCACCGGGTCCATAGGAGCGGTGTTCAGAGAACTCCACTGAAAAACCGTGATAGGGACTTTTGTGCAGTCCAACAATGAAGCCCTCAACGACCATCCTTGCTTTCAGCGACAGATTGTCCAGCCGGGAAATGATCTCTGGGGAGAGGTACCGGGTTTTAGCCATCTATATGCGGGTTAATCGGCAATTAATTTATCCAGGACATCATCCGTTTTAATCCCGTCGGCTTCGGCATTGAAGTTTGTGATGATCCTGTGCCGCAGAACCGGTTTGACCAGGGATTTCACATCGCTGATATCAGGGGTGGTCCGGCCGTCCAGCACTGCTCTGGCTTTGGCCCCTAGGACCAGAAACATGCTGGCACGGGGACCTGCGCCCCAGTCAAGCCAGTCCCTGGTAAATTGCGGGGCATTTTCGGACATGGGGCGGGTTTTGCCTACGATATTCACGGCATATTCGATCACATTGTCCGCCACCGGTACATTGCGCACTAATTCCTGAAATTCCAGCAATTCTTTCCGCTTGATGATCTTATTCAGCGTCACCTCGGAAGCTCCGGTAGTAGATTTCACAATATCCATCTCTTCCGATGCGGAGGGATACCGAATAAAAACATTAAACATGAAACGGTCCAACTGCGCTTCCGGCAGGGGATAGGTGCCTTCCTGTTCAATGGGATTTTGGGTCGCCAGGACAAAAAAGGGTTCCTCAAGGGTATAGGTCTTACCCCCTGTGGTCACTTTGTGCTCCTGCATGGCTTCGAGTAAAGCAGCCTGAGTTTTCGGTGGGGTTCTGTTGATCTCATCCGCCAGAATGATGTTAGCAAATACGGGCCCCTGAAAAAATTTGAATTCACGTTTTCCGGTTTCGGCATTATCTTCAATGATATCGGTACCGGTGATGTCTGACGGCATCAGATCAGGTGTGAATTGAATACGATTGAAAGAGAGATCCATCACATCCGACAGGGTTTTGATCAACAAAGTCTTTGCCAGCCCCGGGACACCTTCCAGCAGGATATGCCCCTTACATAATAATGAGATAAACAGACGTTCAACAATATCTTTCTGACCAATGATGACTTTGGCGATTTCATCATACAATTTTGCTTTTTGACTGTGTAATTTCTCAACTAATTTTACATTATCCATGTTTCTCCTAAAATTTCGCGGGTGGAATCTAAACGGGACATAAACCATCAACCAACACGAATGTTCACCGAAATTTTTAATTAGCCACCACTCCGGCAAAATTCTGTAATATTCCGCAGATGGAAACCAGCCAAAAAAAGCTCCCACCAATTGACGCTGCCGGACAGAAACACGTTCTTAAAGGAATGACGCTGGAAGAATTGCAGGCTTGGTGCACTGAGCGGGGGCAGACCCGCTTTCGGGGCACCCAGCTCTTTGAATGGATGTACCGCCATCAGGTGACGGAGACCGCCGCCATGACCAATATTTCCGAGCGGTTCCGGGAATACCTGCGTGAAAATTGCATTTTGACGACCCTGAAACTGCAGAAGGTTTCGAGATCAGATCAGGGGACTACCCAAAAATTACTGCTCACAACTGACGACGGGCTTCATCTGGAAGCGGTGAGTATGCTGGAGGAGAACCGGCATACGGTCTGTCTGTCTTCACAAATAGGCTGCAATGTGGATTGTGATTTCTGCGCCACCGGTTCGATGGGGTTTTTGCGTAACCTGAGCGTTGGTGAGATCATTGATCAGCTCATTGCCGTGTACAGGCTGACCGAAGTCCCGGTGACCAATATCGTTTTTATGGGGATGGGAGAACCCTTTCTGAATTATGACCGGGTTTTGACAGCCGCCGATATCTTTCATCACCGGCAGGGTTTTGATCTCGGCGCAACCCGCATTACCATTTCAACCTCCGGAATTCTTCCCGGAATCAAACGCTTCATCAGGGAAAAGCGCCGCTACAAACTGGCTGTCTCATTAAATGCCACTACCGAAGCCATCCGCACCAGGATCATGCCTGTTAACCATACCTGGTCCATTGATCAGATATTTGCTGAATTACGGTTGTACAAATCGGATTCGCAGCGCAAGATCATGTTCGAGTACATTCTCATGAAAGATATCAATGACTCACCTGAGGATGCCTTGAGGCTCGTGAGTATGATCAAAGATTTTGACTGTAAACTGAATATCATCCCTTACAACGAGACCGATGGTCGTTACCAACGCCCGGACGAGGAGGTGATAGAAAAATTCCTGGAGGTCCTTTACAACCGGCGCGGGAACATCCAAATACTGGTGAGGTGGAGTAAAGGCCAGGATATCGCGGCAGCCTGTGGTCAGCTTGCTGTCCTCAACGGCTGAAAATCATGCACGAAAAGGAGAAGATGCTCACGACAATCGGAAAATTCATATTAAATGCTGTGCCGGAACCTCCTGCCGTTGCCATTGTGCTGGGATCGGGGCTGGCAGATTTTTCAGACAATCTCAGCGGTGTGGTCAGGATTCCCTATGCAGAAATCCCCGGATACCCGTTGCCCTCCGTCTCAGGACATGTGGGTGAATTTGCGTTTGGCTACATCGGGAGCCTGCCCGTATTGTGTGCCCGGGGGCGGTTTCATTATTATGAGGGACATCCATTGGAGACCGTAACCCTGCCGATACAGGTGTTCAAGGCCGTTGGATGTTCTACGGTCATTCTCACCAACGCTGCCGGCTGTCTGCGCCGGCAGTGGAACCTGGGGGATCTCATGGTTATCACGGCACATCTGGACTTCACCTTCCGCACTTCCGCCCGGGACCCGCTGGTGCTGGCTGGCGGGGGATTTCACGATCCCGATCTGGTGGATATTGCGATGAAAGTCGCCGGGCAGAACGATTTGCCCCTGCGTCAGGGAGCTTATTGCTGGACCCTCGGCCCCACCTATGAAACACCCGCGGAGATCGGGAAGATCAGGACGCTTGGCGGAGATGCCGTCGGGATGTCAACGGTCCCGGAACTGCAGACAGCCAGAGACCTGGGATTGAAAACCCTGGGGATATCATGCCTGACGAATTATGCCGCCGGAATCTCACCTGAACCCCTGTCCCACGCTGAAGTCCTGGAAACCACCCAGCGCGTCAAACAGGCTTTTGCCGATTTGCTCATTGGGATACTCAATATCCTGTAAACCGAGACTACGCCGAACAGCCAAATTACAAAACAACTACTCCGAATCACCAATCAGCACAAAAGGAGCCCAGAAAAAGGGGTTTTGGTATTGGGTTTCCCTCAGCAGATATAATTGTGCTTCGCGCAGAGCCGTTGCAGGCCGCTCCCGGTTTCTAAACCGGCTGTGAAACTGCACCATTAATTCACGGGTTGAGTAATCATCCACATTCCACAGAGAGGCAACTATTGTGGGAACTCCGGCGGAGAAGAACGCCCGCGTGAGTCCCAGCATTCCTTCGCCCTCAACTACTTTTCCGGTTGCCGTCTTACAGGCACTCAGCACAACCAGATCGGCGTTCAGTTCCATCTTGATGATCTCTTTGGCAATTAAAAATCCGTATTCTCCATTTTCCCTGGCAAGGGCGATGGCAGAAAAGGTAGGATGCACTTCATCCGTGAACGCATGAGTCGCGAAATGCAGTACACCGAATTGTGAGGCATATTTTTTAAAATTGGTTTTAGTCGCTTCGGCTCCGGTAAGCACTTTTACCCTGGGTTCATAAACTTTTCCGAGCTCAGATACTTCTTCCCGCGTTGCCGGCAGAGGGGTCAAGGCCATCAGTTTATCCCTGTTCTCAGGCCCGCTCTTTTCCGGTTCCATAAATTGGGGGTCTCCCAGGGCCAGCAGCGAGCTGGTACCGTAATTCCCGAGGCTCCGGACGCTTTTCAGAGCCGACAGCGACGGTACATAGTAAATTGCAAAATCTTCGATCAGATAGCGCCCGGTCCGGGGCTCTTCCAGTGCCTGAAACGGCAGGGTGTTTAAAATCCCGTCAGGAATGATGCACAACCGGTTCATATGGTCTGCAAAGGGTAAAATTGGGGTAATGAGGTCTTCGTACAACTGCTTCGCAGCCTGGTGGTCCCACAGGGTTGAAGGATTTTGCAGCGCTGAAACCCGCTCCTTAAGTTTCTCTGCGGGCAGATCCCTTTCTATGATCTTAAGTTCTTTTCTTGAAAGGAGAAAAATCAGCAGTTTCCGATCCGTCATTAAATAATAAACTGCCAGTTCATCACGACTCATCAGGTTCCTTGCCTTTTTAAACGGCAGAGGTTCCCCCCTGCCTCGCAGCTCTTTCAGATCCGGGTGAGTAACATACAGGGTTTCTTCAAACGTATGCAGCTCCCGGCGAGCCTGTTCGCGCATTTCTGCAAAAGCAGAAAATTCCGACTGCTGAAAAGAACGCAGTCCGGCAATTTCGCTGTTCAGTTTTTCGAGTTTTTCAAGCAGTTCCTTTTCCTTTAGGATCTCTGCCTCAGATAAAAGCTCCTCAAATTCAGAAAATCCCCCTTCGAGAACATCCAGCAGGGCCCGGGCTTTCATCATCTCAAGATAATTGAAGGCCTCCTCCCTTCGGCGAAGACGGATCAGAACTGAAATCGCCGAAATGTAGATCTCAAGCACACCTTTCATGAATCCGGTCTGATGACTCTCATACAGCAGATGCCCCCGGATACTTTCGAGAATATCAATAGCATCTTTAAAATATTCAAAAGCCTTTTCAAGATTTTCCTTTGCCAGTTCCAGCCGGCCCAGGGACTGATAAGCTCTGAAAAGACAATCTTCCATACCGGCTTTTTCTGCCATCTCTTTGGCCTGATGCAGAAAGCGCCCGGCGCTCTCGAGTTTTTCCAGACGAATATAAATTTCACCGAGATCCCTGTAATCAGCAAATAGACTGATGATTTTCCCGTTTTTCCGATTAAAGTTCAGGGATTCTTTGTAATATTCCAGGGCGGTTTCCAGATGTCCGCTTTGAAAATGGAGATTGCCGATGTCGTGTGTTACCGCAGCAAGGCCAAAGCGGATGGTATCATCCTCCCGGTGTACCTTAAGTTCATGGGAAAAGATGGACCGGCTCTCTTCGAGGACTTCCAGGGCCTTGACATGTTCCTCCAGGGATTTGTACACATTCCCCAGATTGTTGAGCGTATTTGCCACTCCCACATGATCCCCGGCTGATCTTTTGAGGGTCAGACTTTCAGTAAATTTTTCAATTGCCCGACGCGGATGCCCCAATAATTTATAGACCAGCCCCAGGTTGTTGAGCAATTTTACTTTTACCTTTTTATCGGAGAGCAGACGGGTGGACTCGAGACCTTTCTGGTAATATTCCAGGGCGGTGGAATATTGGGCCATTAATTTATGGACGACCCCGAGCTTGTTGCAGACATCAGCAATTCCGGCCGGATCCTGCAGATCAAGATAGACCTCGAGGGCCCTTTCCCACCATTTTGCAGCCTCCTGATTCAACCCCCTGCCGTAGTACAAACCGCCAATTTTATGATTGAGAATTTCAGCCGATTTTGCCAATTCCCCGGCTTGACGATAGTTTTCTACCGCGGAAAGGTAAGCTCTCACGGCCTCTTCAGAATCTGTGGTCTGTATAAAATCACCGTCCGAAATCCACTGTTCAGCCGCTGAAAGGAGTGGTTCACGATCATGCATTCTGGTCAATTGATCTCCCGGATCAACCCTGGGTGTCGAGAATTATGCCTACTAACAGCACAATATCGACAATATTAATTTCACCACTTTCATCCAGATCGCCCACCAGCATTTCAAAAGGGGTAGCCCCTCCATTGAGGGTCAGGTCCACCATAATGACGATGTCCACAATATTCAGCTCTCCGTTTTGATCCAGATCTCCCATGAGAGGAGTTCCCCCGGGGTTTTCACAAGAGCCCATATCAGGGTTATCCCCGCTGAAGGGGAGCGGTGGGATAAAAAGTGTATCCTGACCGGCATTGTAAACAAGGGTCATGTTCTGGGCTCCCGCATCCACGCAGGGTGATGCATCATCCAGACAGAACTCGCCAATAAACTGAGGCCATTGCGACAAGTTCCCGTCCAGCCAGAAAAGATTATCCGGCAGATTTGAATAGATACCGTTTTGCCCGCCCTGGATATCCGAAAAAGCAACTACACACCTTGACGGCAAACGCTGTCCGTTAAAATGAAGTTGGGGAACAGTGTTGTCCCAGACGATCGTATTGACCAGGTGAACTTCACTGTTTTCAGCGTAAATACCGCCGCCGCTGAGTGCCGAATTCCCGGCAAGGGTTACATTCAGCAGCTCGAGATTGGAATTCCAAAGACTGATTCCTCCTCCTCCATTTGCCGTTTGACCTCCCGTGATGGCGATTCTTTCGAGATGAGCATTTCCCAGATTCATCAGGGTCAGCACCCTTTCAGTCGAATCCGCATCAATGATAACCGGCCCGGCCGGATCACCCAGCAGAAAACAATCGTCCGGCAGATTGAGAGGAAATTGTTCGCCGTTTTCAAAAGGAGCATAAAACCCGGGGAACAGATGAATGCCGATGGGGTTCTCCGGGGTGCCGGAGATCATTTCAAAGGCGTGTGTGATGGTTTTGAAAGGTTGATCAGGACTGCCCGTTCCGCCCATATCATCTCCGGTGGGACTGACCCACACATCCTGGGTAAGTGCACATATCAATCCCTCTCCAAGGGCGAAGTCAAATTCCAATCCTGGCGAGCCCGAGGCGACCCAGGTGGTTGAAACCGTTTCATGGTCACAATCAAAAACATCAAAAAAACAATCCCTCACATCGAGGGCCCCTGCATAACCTTCAACGAAGATTGTCCTGCCCATAGCGGCAGTATTGGACAGGAAGAGATTATGGGCAAAGCTCAGGCTGTCATTGCGAAATAACTGTCCCTGGAAATTCAACCCCGGTCTGATTTCGTCAATATCCACATCCGTACCCGCATAAGCCGCACCGCCTTTTGCTACTCCGGCAGCCCGGTTTGACAATCCGTTCTCCATAAAACGGTTATATTTAAACACCGGTGTCACGCCGGCGATTAAAACACCGCCTCCCAGCCGGGGATGCTGGATGAAATTATCATTGAAGGGGGATATTTGAGTTACCCTCGTGCCAATCCCGTGCTGCAGCGTAAACCCGGTGATCAGCGGTGATATGGGCAATGGAAGCCCCCCCGGATCGAGGGGCGGCACAATGGCCAGACAACTGCCATAAATGGCTTCAGGGGATGCTGCACTGCCGTCTATGATGGTATTCATCACATGAGGATTGTTCTGCCAACTGCCCGGGTCATCAAAAATGACCCTGCTGGCCAGTACGATCTCCTTGTTGAGCCGGAGATTTTCGAAATACAGCCCGTCATCCACTAATACGGTATCACCGGCCTGAGCGCTGTCGATACCCTCCTGGATCAGCTGCAGTCCCTGTCCGGCACCCACATGGATTACCGTCCCGAAGACAGAAGTTAAAAACAGCAGAGTCAGGTAAATGTTTTTATTGTTCATGGTTGTCCCTCATTAGCGTTCAACTATCTCGAATGAAAGTGATTTAACGGCAATGGTGTTATCCTGATTTTCCACATTGTATTTCTCTATTCTGTCCAGAATATCCCGTAAACCTTCTTCGGAGGAATACCAGTGCCCGGGGTCGATATCCAGATCGGAGGAGGAGGCAAACGCAAAAAGTGTTTCGCTTCCTGCAGTGCCTTTCAGCACGCCTGGAATCCGGATCTCTTCCCTCGCCTGTATCCGGTTATTGGCCCTGGGATTCGGGGGAATAAAAGTTATGTCCCCTGTTGTCCCAAGATCGAACAGAAACAGCTGGCATTCATGATCCGGCCGTACACAAACCTGCACCGGATCTCCCACATTAAATAACTTTGTATCCGGAGCGAAATCACGGGTGCTTGGCTCAACCCATAATTCGATGTCAAAAGCATTCCTCTCCCTTTGCGCAAGCTGCTCCAAACGAAATCTAAGATCGCTGTTCTTCAAAATATCATGCAGATTGTCAATGTTAACGGGGCGATTGCCCGGATTGAGATAATGCAGCTTTTTAATGACATTTTCAAGCTCACGTACATTTCCCGGCCAATGGTATTTGCTCAGTGCCGTCAAAAAACGATCGGTAAGCGGCGGTCTGGCTTTTTCGGTGATCTCACGCCATCGAACCTGGGCGATGAGCGGTATGTCTTGCGGGTGTTTGCGCAGCGGAGCTGTTTCAATCCGTATAACATCCAAACGCGACAGCAGATCTTTCCGGAAATTGTTCTGCCTGATTTCACGGGATAGGTTTTTATTGGTTGCGGCGATGACCCGGGCTTTGACTTCGATCTCTTCGTTGCTGCCGATCCGTCTGATCCTGCCTTCCTGCAGGGCCCGCAATATTTTTACCTGATGATTTAAAGCCAGATCACCGATTTCATCCAGAAACAGCGTACCTTCTCCCGCCGTCTCCCAGACCCCTTTTGTATCAACGGCGGCCAGATGGTGAGACCCTTTCATGTAACCAAAGAGGGTGAGTTCCAGCAGCTCTCCCGGGATAGCACCGCAGTTGATAGCCTGAAAAGGCTTGTCCGGCCGGCTGTATCGATGGATGGATTGGGCAATGATCTCTTTGCCCGTTCCCGTTTCACCCAGAATCAGTACCGGCTCAGAATTACCCGCGGCCAGCATGATCATTTCACGAATTTTTTGGATATCCCCTGAATTCCCCAGGTAGCGTTGACACAGTTCTCCGGGGATGGATTGTCTGTCAGTTTTCTTACCCGGTGCTGCAATGTCAGCTTTGCGTTGGTCCCAAAGTAATTCAAAAAGCTCTCCGGGAACTGCAATCAGATATAGATTCTGCTCAGCTCTTGCAGCAGCCCGGGCCAGCAGGGTTTTGATGCTGCGGATCAGTTGCCCTGTATTTTTATATCCGCCGCGAATCAGAGGAATCTTATCGTACCCCAGCAACAGGGCTGCCAGAGATTTGGCCGGATGTTTTGTCTTGCGGTCCACAATGACTGCACTGAATTCCAATAATTGATCACCTAAGGGATCGGGAAATACCAGAGCCGTTGGTTCCGTCAGATCACGCCTGAGAGCCAGAAGCTCCGTACTCAGTTGAAGCTCCAATGTTCTGACCCGCGGAGCCGCAGTAACAGGATTGTATTCAAGAGCTTTAAATTTTTTCATTATACTATCACCACCCGATAAAAAACAGGACTTTATTTAACAACAAATTTACAATACCTAACAGGTTAACAGCGTTGATTTATCGCCGTGATACTGTCAGGGCAAAATGTATGCCGTTGACTCGTGAATTGCTAACAGCCTGCTATAATGTTAACAATCCAATAATAGTATCCCTGTTTATATTTACTTTAGGAATATTCCCAGATCCATAAAACCACTTTGGATTTACAGCGCCCACGGTTGAGTTGTCCCAGCGTGACCGAAACTCAACCATCCCGCCAGGCTCAATGGACGCAACTCAACCCTAAAACTCAACGTTTCAATTGAATAGCATCTCACAAATCATTATTTTTATATCGTTAAAGATTTGTTGAGTTTCTGTGGTATTCACTTTGCACCTGTATTGTCCGAACTGGTAATGATGACCGGAAAACTCAATAAACGTTAATTAAGGAGAACTAAAATGAAAACACTCAAAACAATACTCATGACACTGTCAATTGCAGCAGCCATATTTGCCTCGGGCAGACCGGCCTGTGATGAATTTGCCACAGACTGGGAAGATATGACGCTGGGCGATACCTATTATGTAGGAGATTCGTTCACAACTTATGGTGTGAACATCTCAACCTCTGTTTTTTATCTCATTGATGGAACGCCCTATACATTGGGCTCGACCATGGTGGGGGAAAACGGAATGACCAACGGCTCGGGTTATTTTATGATCGTTAACAATATTAACCTGGAAATGGAAATTGGTGTTGCACCGAATCACCTGGAACTGCTGTTTGGTGACTACGGCGGCAGCATTAACCTGTCTATCAATGGTGACCATCGTAATTTTTACGACATGGCAACTGTTGACGGAACCATCATCGGTGGTGTCTCTGTCACACTGGTTGGCGGCGGAGCCGGCAGCTATGGGACTTTGGTGCTGGATGCATCCACCGATACAATTAACCAATTCTCTATCGGAGGCCAGCAATTCAGTATTGATGATATCTGCTATCATGAATCAGGTCCGGGGACCTTGCCGCCCTTAGGCAGCTGTGAAACCATCGCCACAGACTGGGAGGATATGACCCTTGGAAACACCTATTATGTGGGTGATGTATTCACTTCCGAACTGGTGACCGTTACGGCACAGGATTTCATCTGGTCAGACGGAACCCCCACTTCCAGTGGTTACACAGAAGTCGGCAATGGGGGATATGCCAATGGCTCAGGCCTGGAAATGCAGGTGAACAATATAAACCTCGGTTTAGAATTGGGGGGCTCGGTTGGCTACATGGAAATTCTGTTCGGCGAGTATGGCGGCAACCTGAACCTTGAGATCAACGGTGATTTCCGCAACTTTGATGATTTTGCGGCGCTGAGTGGTCTCACTGTTGGCGGAGTTGATGTTTATGTAGTCAACGGTTACGGGGACGACTCCGGTGTATTGATACTTAGCGCGAATTTGGATCAGATCAATCATGTCACCATCGGCGGGCAGGAGCTCTGGATCGATGATATCTGTTTCGATGAACTGACCACGCTGCCCGGTCCCGGCGGTTGTGAACATATCGCAACGGAATGGGAAGATACTTTTGTCGGTGATACGTATTATGTGGGTGATGTTTTCACCTCCGGTATGGTAACTGCCTCCCTTCAGGATTTCATCCTGGGTGACGGTACGCCAACTTCAGGTGGTCACCTCGTTATTGATAATTCCGGCATGGCCAACGGGATGGCGCATGAGCTCCATGTCAATAATATTAACCTCAATCTCGGATTTAGCGGAACACCAAGTTATGTGGATATCCTTTTTGGGGAATACGGTGGCAACCTGAACCTTGAGATCAACGGTGATTTTCGCAACTTTGATGATTTCGTGGCTGTCGACGGCTTGACCATTGGCGGTGTGGATGTGGCTGTTACCAACGGTTATGGCGACGATGCCGGCGTACTGACGCTCACCGCGAACCTGGATGTAATTAATCATCTGACCCTGGGCGGGCAGGAGCTTTGGATTGATGACATCTGTACAGATCTGCTTGTGCCGGGTTCCGGAACCCTCTGCGATGAACTGGCGACAGACTGGGAGGATCAGGTGCTGGGTGATATCAACATCTTCGGCGATACCTTCATGACCTATGCAGTGACCGTTACCTGTGATCCTTTTGAATTTGGTGACGGAACGCTGAACTATGGCGGACACACGGTGATCCAGAATGGCGGCATGGCCAACGGCTCGGGCCTGGAGATCATGGTTAACAATATCAGCGTCGATCTGGATTTCGGTACTGACGTAAGCTATATGGAGGTTCTCTTCGGTGAGTACGGCGGCAATCTGAATCTGGAGATCAATGGTGATTTTCGCAATTTCGATGATTTCGTGGCTGTCAACGGTCTCACGATTGGTGGTGTTGATGTCACCGTTTCGGGGGGCTTTGGTGCTGATGCCGGAGTTTTATATCTGACGTCAAACCTCGATGACATCCATCAGTTCAGGGTGGGCGGTCAGGAACTTTGGCTCGATGATATCTGCTATACACCCCTGTCAGCTCCCACCATGCCCGGTGATGTTGACGGCAGCGGGGAAATCGACATCGTGGACGTTGTAACCACGATCGGTATCATTGTCGGTAATGTTGAACCGACAGATGATGAACTGGCGGCGGCGGATTTTAACGGAGACGGAACCGTGGATGTTACGGACATCGTCATGATCATCGCCTATATTCTTGATTCAGATCTCTCCAGAGCAGTGCTTGAATCGGCGGAAGTGGCCATATCATCCGATAATGTGTCTCTAACGACTGAGGGTACGGCCGCAGGATTGGAACTCTCGGTTACCGGTAATTTCGAGATAACCGGGAACGACTTGCCCGCCGGCTGTGAACTTTATAGCGGAAACGGCGTCATCCTGATCGTCAGTATGGACGGAACACCTCTGGTCAACGGGAATTTATTCTCGTATTCCGGAATGCTCAATGTTGAAAATGCCGTGGCTGCAAGTGCAGCCGGTAACGGCATAAAGGCAAAAATTGACGGCAATCCGGTCAAAGCGGCTAATGTAACTGCGTGGCCAAATCCTTTTAACCCCCAAACTACCATCGGTTATGAATTATCTGCACCCGGGCGGGTATCCGTTGACATTTTCAACATGCAGGGTCAGCTGGTGGAAACACTGGTAAATGAGTACACACCCGCCGGGAATTATCAGGTTGTGTGGAATGCGGAAAATTATTCAAGCGGCGTCTTCTTCGCCCGCATAAGTTTGGGTAATGAGACCACCGTTCAGAAATTATTCCTCGTGAAGTAATCCTTCCTTACTCCAGTCAGAGAACCGGTCAAAGGGGCTTCCGCAAGGGAGCCCCTTTTTATTGGCATGGCCGGGGTTGCATTCTATATTATTCTGAAATAGTGCGCGCATATCGTAATTATATTCTGCATATAGTTATTATTCCATATTAAATTTTGCCATCTGCATTATTTCCTTTTATAATATTTTGGAGTAATATGACAAAAGATTTACAATACTGGATCCGGGAAGGGCAAAAAATGACCGCAGATCGCCAGAGACGGATTCGGCGGACCCGGGACTGGAAATTTGATACGATTGCCGTGCATGGATTATACGATGCTTCAACGGCACACAAGTCGCACAGCGGGTCGGTAATGGAGCCTGTGTATTTGAGTACTGCGCAGGCATACGAAAACAGCGCGGAGATGGAAGCCGGGCTTTCCTATCAAATGCCCACCTGGTGCTATACGCGGATTGCGAATCCTTCCATCTATTTTCTGGAAGAGACCATTGCCTTACTTGAGGGCTACGGAACGGATTTGGAGACTTCAGGCCTGGCAACTTCCAGCGGGATGAGTGCCATACGAACGGCCACCGATCCATTCCTGATGAAGGATGATTCGCTTCCGCCCCCTAATTTTGTTGCTTCGGCCAAGATATACGGCGGTGCCTTCCAGCAGTTTCGGGAGAGACGCTTTCGGGAACAGGGCATCGAGGTCCGCTGGGTAACTGCTCCTTCCGAGATAGAAAGCTGGGCGGAAAAAATCGATGCCGGTACCCGGTTTTTATATGGTGAATTTCCCTCAAACCCCTCTGTTGATATTTTCGATATTGAAAGTGTTTCCGACCTGGCACATTCAGCAGGTGTCCCCCTCATCGTAGATGCCACCTGTGCTTCGCCTGCTCTCACACGCCCCCTGGCCTTTGGAGCTGATATCGTAATTCAGTCTGCCACAAAACTTATTGCCACATCGGGAACGACCATCGCAGGACTGATCGTCTCCCGCAAAGGTATCCCCAGCAAAGTTGGCACCGACGAAATGAAAGCAGACTTTGCCACCTGGGTTAAATTGTGGCCGTTCCGGGACAACGGTCCGGCACTTCATCCCATGGGCGCCATCCTGATCCTGAACGACATGCGGACATTGCGGTTACGGATAAAAACCATGAGCGAATCGGCCCTCAAGGTAGCCCGCTGGCTGGAAGAGTACCCTGAAGTGGACAGAGTTCATTATCCTGGGCTCTCTTCATATCATGCCCACGATCTCGCCAGAAAGTATATGCAGCTGGCTGATACTGACGAAAATCAATTTGGTTATCTGATGGCTTTTGAGGTCCGTGAGCAGGGTGCGAATCAATCTGTCAACACCCGTAAATTTTATGATGCACTTGAAATGATATGGCGGGCTACCGACCTTGGGCGGGTGAAATCCGTCGCCACCTTAAACGCCATCTCAACACATCAACAGCAGGGAGAAGAGGGACGAAAGTTAGCCTCCGTTAAGCCTAATACCGTTCGTTTATCCATCGGGCTGGAAGATCCGGCTGATATCATCGCGGATCTTGAGCGGGCTTTGAAGATCATCTGAGACAGGAGAAATTAATGACACAGAAAATTACGATTATCGGTTTTGGTACAGTGGGGCAGGGGCTATGTGAAATCCTTGCCGGAAAGAAAAAAGAGCTTCTGGAAAAATACAACTATCGATATTCGATTGTGGCGGTGTGCGACCCGCGCTTCGGCACCGTTTATAACGCTGCAGGTCTCGATATGGAGCGGGTGATTGCCGAGCTCCGGGCAGATCAAAAGTTTACCACTGATCGTTATCCCTGGGACGCCCTTGAAACGATCCGAAATTCCAATGCAGACGTGGTTTGTGAACTGGCCTTTACTGATTTGAAAACAGGAGAACCGGCCATGTCCCATTGCAGAACAGCCTTTGAGACCGGTAAACATATTGTCACCAGCAATAAAGGCCCCGCCGCTCTGGCGTATGCCGAGATGAAAGCCCTGGCCGGGCAGCACAATGTTGATTTCCGTATCGAGGGTACCGTTATGAGCGGAACCCCCGTGTTAAATCTGGCGGAGGGCCCTCTCGCGGGCTGTTCAATTTCGGCCGTTAAGGGAATTCTCAATGGTACGACAAATTATATGCTCTCTGAAATGGAACAGGGTCTGGATTACACCGCCGCGTTGGAAAAAGCCCAATCTCTGGGATATGCGGAGGCAGACCCCACAGGAGATGTTGAAGGCTACGATGCCCGTGCGAAAGTCACGATCCTGGCAAATGTGGTCCTGGGAGAAAAACTCTCCATCGATGCCGTTGACTGCACCGGAATTACAGCACTGACCGCAGCAGACATCATGGCTGCAAAGGCTGAAAACACCCGGTGGAAATTGATTGGATCAATCACGCGGTCAAAGGAGGGGCTGACCGCCTACGTGCGCCCTGAAAGGGTCCCGCTCACCCATCCGCTTGCCGGCATTATGGGGGCCACCAACGCCCTGACTCTGACAACCGATTTACTGGGAGACGTTACCATTGTCGGTGCCGGGGCGGGAAAAACAGAGACCGGATTTTCCATCCTTTCGGATCTTCTGGCTATCCATCGGACTGAAACAATTCTGCCGGATAACCGGCTTTAATTTCTAATAAAACTGAGGCAGCACATGAAAATGGTCATTGGCGGAACCTGGATCGATAAACCTGAAACTATTGCAGTTCGCAATCCTTTTGACGGCTCTGTTGTGGATTCCGTCCCCAGGGCAACCGTTGAAGATATCCAGGCCGCAATTCGTACAGCCCGGGATGGATATGAGATCAACCGGAATTTACCCGCACACAGGCGCATATCCATTCTGCTGAAAACAGCGGATATTATGCAGACCCGCTTTGAAGAACTGGCAGCCACCATTGCCTCTGAGGGGTCTAAAACCATTCGGGAAGCCCGCAAAGAGGTCGCCCGGGCAATCAATACCATCACCATTTCCGGTGAAGAAGCCCGGCGAATTCTCGGCGAAACGATCCCTTTTGACAGTGCTCCCGGCTCTGAGAACCGGGTGGGCTATTATTATCGTTTCCCCATCGGTGTCATCGCGGCCATCACGCCCTTCAACGATCCCCTGAACCTCGTTGCCCACAAATTGGGGCCGGCCATTGCCGGAGGAAATTCAATCGTACTGAAGCCGGCCACCGTTACGCCTTTGTCTGCCTTAAAGCTGGCCGAATGTTTTTATGAGGCCGGGCTTCCCGGTGAAATCCTGTCAGTCGTTACGGGGTATGGCCGGGAGATCGGCGAAGCTCTCGTAAGGGACGAACGTATCCGGATGGTCTCCTTTACCGGAGGGGTTGAAGCAGGAAAGCGGATCACTGAAATCGCCGGATTAAAAAAAATCGGCATGGAACTGGGGTCCAATTCGCCGGTGATAGTGCTGGAAGACTGCAACCTTGAAAAAGCCGTATCTGCCTGTGTTTCCGGCGCCTTCTGGGCCGCCGGGCAAAATTGTATTGGGGTTCAGAGAATCTATATTCAAAGCAGCATCTATGCAAAATTCCGGGATGTCTTTGTTTCCCTCACTCAAAAATATAAGACGGGGCCCCAGCAGGACGAAACCACTGACATGGGTCCAATGATCAATGAGCAGGAAGCCATCCGCGTTATTGACTGGGTGGAAGACGCGGTTAAAAAAGGGGCTGTGCTGCTGACCGGAGGCACTCGCGCAGGTTCCCTCGTTCAACCCACTGTTCTGGAAAATATGCCCTCTTCTGCAACACTTGCCTGCAATGAGGTGTTTGGACCCGTGGTTATGCTATATCCGGTTGAATCCCTTGAGGAGGCAATAGCAGCTTCCAACGCTGTTGATTACGGACTACAGGGGGCCATTTTTACCAACGATCTGAATCAGGCGTTCAAGGCCATTCGGGAAATGGATGTCGGTGGGATCATTGTGAACGACTCAACCGATTACCGCGTAGATCTTATGCCCTTCGGCGGTGTTAAGAACAGCGGGCTTGGCCGGGAAGGCATCAAGTTCTCGCTGCAGGAAATGACCGAACCGAAAATGGTCTGTTTTAATCTGTAACGATAATCTTCAGTTTTTATCAGGAGCTAAAAAGATGAAACTCGACCCAATAGACCGACAAATTCTTGAAATCATTCAAACGAACGGCCGGATCACAAACGCAGCATTAGCCCAAAAGGTGGGACTTTCACCGGCACCAACCCTGGAACGGATTAAAAAACTCGAGCGCGCCGGTGTCATAACCGGGTATTATGCCAAACTCGCTCCGGATAAGATCGGTAATCTCATTCAGACATTTACTGAGATCACCCTCTCGAAGCATGACCACGATGCTATCCTGGCATTCACCGCAGCCGTGCGGGATATTCCGGAAATTGTGGGCTGCTACCACACTACCGGACGGGCGGACTTTCTGCTGAGAGTCGCTGCCAGAAATATGAAGGCTTATGAAAATTTTCTGCTGCACAAATTGACAAAACTCCCGCACCTGCAGCATGTCGAAACCATGATCATCCTTTCAAATTATAAGGAACATCATGCTTTTCCCATTTTAGACTCAGCCGAAAGCAACAACTGACGGCAGAAAAACCCAGGGTTCAAATCTCTGTCAGCAAAACGGCCAGAGCCTCTTTCGTCCTCGTATAAATCGGTCCCTGACTCTCACGGTTTCCGGCAACATTCAGAATTCTGATCCTGTTGTTTGTTAACCACTGCCGAAATCTTTCTTTCACGGCGGGATTTATCGCTCCCATCAAATCAATTTCAAAAACGGGTATTTTACTTTCCCGACAGAGCTGGAGCGTTAAACGGGTTCCTCCGTCCGGGCGAAGCCGATATAGCACCAAAGTGCCGTCAGCACTTAATACATTTGCTTCAGTACGGACTGCATAGTCGGCAGATTCCGTTTCCTCAAGCTGATATTTTGAATCAATTGGACCGTCTTCCGCCCGTCGCCCCCGGGGGCAGAACCCTCCGTGCGGTATTCCTGTTTCCTGGGCAAAGTCGAGCGCTGCCCGATCAACGCCCGTTTGACCGCCCGAGATGATTTTTTGAAGTGGAAAGTAATTCATTCGGAATTGTACCCCAGCATCGTTTCCGCCACGGCAACGGTTGCTTCACCAAGGGTTTGTAAATCGTAACCGCCCTCAAGACCAACCAGCACACTAGGCGTGAGCGTCAGACAGCTGTACAGCATTTCAGCAAAATCCTCCGGTTGGAGATTCATACCTCCCAAAGGATCATTTTGGGCAGCATCAAATCCGCAGCTGATCAGCAGCAAATCCGGTGCGTGGTTTTTCAGTAACGGGATAACCTGCCGGTGCATGGCTTGCCGGTATTCCCGGCGGCCACTCCCTGCCGGGAGAGGAATGTTCAGCACATTCTCGTAACGCCCCCTCTCTTCGGCCGCGCCGGTACCGGGGTAAAAAGGGTATTGGTGAAGCGAACAATAGGTTATGGCCTCATATTGTTCAACAATCTGCTGAGTTCCGTTTCCGTGGTGCACATCCCAGTCTAAGATGAAGACCCGTTGTGCCAAGCCCTCCTGAATGGCATTGACCGCCGCAAGCGCACAGTTTGAAAACAGACAGAAGCCCATGGCCCGGTCACGCTCGGCATGATGGCCCGGAGGTCGCGAGAGGACAAGAACCGGCTGTTTGCAGTTCATCACCGTTTCCACAGCATTGAGCCAGGCTCCGGCACTTAGTTTGGCTGCGGCAAAACTTTCCTTACAGACCGGCGTATCGGGGTCGAGATTCCCCCCGCCCTGCCTGCACAATGCCCGGACCCGTTCGATGTGCTGCCGGGAGTGCACCCTTAACAGTCGGTTTTCAGGTGCCGGTACCGGTGTT
Source organism: FCB group bacterium (assembly GCA_013152375.1). Classification (GTDB taxonomy): domain Bacteria; phylum Fidelibacterota; class Marinisomatia; order SCGC-AAA003-L08; family JACNLC01; genus JAADGM01. Next base: position 23,116 of record JAADGM010000106.1, read on the forward strand.
TCCCATTTCAGTTCGCCAGCGAAGGATGACGCCTGCAAAGCCCGCGTGCAGGCGGTGAGGCGGTCAGGCCTCTCAGGATGCCCGCGGCCCGTATCATGCAGCAGATAACGCTGATCGTAAAATACCGTAATCATCTTCCCTCCTGTAAACTGTCTTCTTCTCCGTCTCATAAAATTACCATTTTAGCCAAATACGCTCAAACTCCGTGCTGCACTTCGGACAAAATAAAAAAATCTATGACCGTTTGGGAGGAGTTGAGTAAGTTCCTGTCGGCTTTTGGCTCCAATTAATTGCCTTATCATAATTGAATCAATTAAGGAGAACCTTATGAGACGATCTACTTGTATTTATTTCATCCTAACCATTTCCGCGACCCTTTTTGCGACAGGCAACCGTGTGCAGTCTCTGGGTAATTTCGCTCCCATGATACGGGGTGATGTGCAGAATCTGTACTTTTTCCCTCAGGTACTGCCACAGCATAACCTGCTGTACATTCAGGGTGTCGGTGATGACAATACCCAATTCATGTTTACGCTCGGTGCCCCTGAATCACGTTGGGGAATCGCCAGCGGCAGAATGTATGAAGATAACTTCATCACAGCCATACATTCTCTGGATGAGAATCGGGCGGTGGGGTTTGAATTTAAATTCAACACACTGAACCATTCCGAAGGGAATGACATGACAACACCGGAAGAGGGATCAAACAAGTACATTGATTTCGCCCTGAATGGCATATACGGCTGGAACTCAGGGAGTGACGAGCTGGCGGTCTATGGCGGATTTTCCCGCGGGCCCGGATGGATCAACTACCATAACATACAGTCGATGTGGGGCGGCTGGTCTCCAAACGGAACCTTCAACTACCATCAGCCTGGGGATTATTACGGTGGTGAAGGCTCTGCCTCAACAACTGAAGTGGCTGTGGGTGCCCGCATTCGCCGTCCCCATCAGATGGACATCATGGGAATTAGTTTTTCCACACTCTATGCGAATGCCATCTTCGACTGGTGGGGTTCAAAATCCCAATTTTCCAGTCTTGAGGCGGACGATTCTACGACTGACCGGGAAGATCTGAATAATTCCAATATCTATGTGAACGGTGATATAAACCTCTTTAATCAGGTAACCGTGGCCGGCGGAGCAGTACTCTTTTATGCCCTCGGGGCAGATATCGGGTTTGTCTCCGGCACGACTACGGATAAGATTGGCGAAACTGAACAGAAAAATTCCCAGTTTTTCCTGGGAGGACCAAATTGTAATGTGGGTTTTGAAACGGATCATAAATTCGGTCATTTCAGGTTTGGCCTTGAAAGCGGAATCGATATCTTCTTTTATGACAAATCCACTTTTACCGATACTGCGGAAGACCTGACGGATGAAACCAAAGAAACCGCCATCGGGCACGGCGGATATTATGATCTTTCTACAGGATGGGGTGCCAACTACGGCAACCTGTATGTCGATATCTCGCTGAATCAGATGTTTTGGACGGCGGGTCCGCAAATGATCTTCAACGGAAATTGGGGTACCCTGGGCGGCACCGCTGATATTTATTATCTGTTTGACGGGAAATAATCTATGACCCCGGGGGAATGGGATAGCACTCATTCCCCCATTGTTTTGAGCTGCGGGTATCTGAAGCATTGGGCGTTTCAGGTACCCCTTCTTCACTTTATTTCTGAACAGCTGTGGCAAATCCATTGATCACTAAACAAAAAGGGGACGGCAAAGAATGAATCCGTTTTTGTTTTCTCTCATTTGCGGTGTTGTTTTTGGGTCTGTTGATGTGCTGCTGATGATACCCCTCGACATACCGGAAAAAACCATTGCCCTGCTCGCAGCTTTTTTGAACAGGTTTGCCATTGGCTTTATCATTCCGCTGATCCAGGTATCGCTGCCCATGTGGCTGATGGGAGGGATTACCGGGTTTCTGTTGAGTCTGCCAGATGCAATCATCACAAAAGCGTTCTTTCCCATTATTACCGTCGGAGTCCTGGGAGGCTCGATAATCGGCTGGATTTCCGGGAAACGGACCGCGGGATAACATTCAACCGGTCGGTGTTTCAGAACCTCAAAACGGTGTAATTATCTGTGTGGGCGCCGGCTGACGATAAACCCGGCACCAGGCACCGCCAAAATCGTTACAAGCATATCACAAAATTAGGAATTAGATGAAAACAATCGAAGAATTTATTAAGAAAGAATCCGCCAGCGGCATTCTGTTGATCTCCGCAACAATTCTGGCCCTTATCTTAAGCAATACCTTTTTATCGTCGTTGTATCAATCCTTTCTGCATATTCCCGTTGAGATACGAGTTGGCGCTCTGCATCTTGATAAATCACTTTATCATTGGGTTAATGACGGCCTGATGGCCATTTTCTTTTTATTGATCGGCCTGGAAGTTAAACGTGAAATCCTCGAAGGTCATTTATCATCTCTGAACCAGGCAGCCCTACCCGGCATAGCCGCCGTTGGCGGCATGCTCGTCCCAGCCCTACTCTACCTGTTTTTTAATGCCAATGATCCAATTGCAGTAAAGGGCTGGGCAATCCCCACAGCAACGGATATTGCTTTTGCCCTGGCAATTCTGTCACTCTTGGGGAGCCGGGTTCCCCTTTCACTAAAAGTATTTTTAATGGCTCTGGCCATTATTGACGATCTGGGTGCAATCGTCATAATTGCTGTTTTTTACACCGCTCAGTTACACACACTGTCAATTGTCCTGGCCCTTGTCTGCCTGGTCTTCCTGATAACACTGAATAAGTTTGGCGTTACGAAAAAGGCTGCCTATTTCATTGTAGGTACCATCCTGTGGATCAGTGTCCTCAAATCGGGAGTGCACGCAACTTTGGCGGGTGTAGCCCTGGCTTTTACGATCCCGTTAAAGGCCAGGGATGAAAAAGGACAATCCATATCACCCCTCAAAGAGATAGAGCATAGTTTGCATTTTTGGGTGGCATTTATGATCCTGCCATTATTTGCCTTTGTAAATGCCGGTGTTAATTTTACCGAAATCTCTCTTCGACAAATGTCCGGTTCGGTACCCCTCGGAATTATGCTGGGATTATTTCTTGGCAAACAGCTCGGTGTCTTCGGTTTCAGCTGGGCAGCTATCAAGCTGAAACTGGCAAAATTACCCGAAGGCAGCAGTTGGAGACAGCTTTACGGAGTTTCCGTTCTCACCGGTATTGGTTTTACGATGAGTTTGTTTATTGTTTCGCTGGCCTTTACAGACGACTCGCTTTTTCAGTTTACGGATAAACTGGCCATACTGGCGGCATCCTTCGTTTCGGGTGTTGTCGGTTATCTGATATTGAAAAAGAGGTGAAAAACGAGGTTTTGGAAATCACCGATCTGAGCTAAAGGAATTTGCGCTTCGGCAGCACCGCGTTTGCTCATTCATATAAAGGAATCTCCAAAATCAATCTGCTATCCCGGTGTTCAGATTTTGAATCCGTAAAATATCTGTTTCCTCCCTGTAAGCTGCTTTAAATTTCTGCCGATATCTGATTCAAAATCCAGAATGTATCCCGGAAAAATGATAGAACGGAAAACAGAAAATTACCGGTCAGGATTAGAGCAGCTTCTCGGAGATGCTTCCCTGGCGGGCAATATTACCTCACATTATACGGAGAAAGCCAAATCAGCCGGCTATGTAAAGCTGCCGGCCGACCTGCATCCTGCGCTGGTCAGCACTCTGGGTAAGATGGGTATTAAAACCCTGTATCGCCATCAGCGGGAAGCTCTGACGCACATTGGCGCCGGTTGCAATACGCTCATCAGTACGGGAGTGGCCAGCGGGAAGTCCCTGTGCTATCAGCTGCCGCTGCTCAATCAATTTCTGGAATTCCCCGATTCCCGGGCGCTGCTGCTCTTCCCCACAAAGGCTCTGGCTCAGGATCAGCGGGAAAGCCTTGAGAACTTGCTGGTCGGCCTGCCGGGTGAAGTCCGGGGCGGTATCGGAGTTTATGACGGCGACCTGCCCACAGGACGGCGTGCCGCTGTCCGGAACAATGCCGCCTTTGTGTTTTCCAATCCCGATATGCTGCACCTGGGGATACTGCCGCACCACACTCAATGGGCGGATTTTTTCCGTCATCTCAAGTTTGTTGTCGTGGATGAGGTGCATATTTACCGGGGAATCTTTGGCTCGCACTTTGCCAATGTGCTCCGCCGGTTGAAACGTATTGCTCGCTTTTACGGCAGCGACCCGCTCTTTGTCACCACTTCAGCAACCCTCTCGGGAGGTGCCGGGTTTGTTAAAAAATTATTTGAAACCAATTTCGTGTTGGTGAGCGATGATGCCGCCAGCCATGGGGAAAAACATTTCCTGATCTATAACCCGCCCCTGGTGAACCGTGAACTGGGTATCCGCCGCCCGGCCTGGGAGGAGACCCTGCGACTGGCGTCCCGGCTGTATGCAGCCGGCGGTCAAACCCTGATCTTTGCCCACACCCGCAAGGCCGTGGAACTGCTGGTATCCCGGCTGCAAAGCCGGCTGGGCAGTAAAGAAGAGATTGTGGGCTACCGCAGCGGCTATCTGGCGGGCGAACGCCGTGAGATCGAGCAAAAATTACGTTCCGGAGCCATCCGCATCGTGGTGGCCACCAATGCACTGGAATTGGGCATCGACATCGGCGGCATGGATACGGTCATCATCAACGGCTATCCCGGCAGCATCACCTCAACCCGCCAGCAATCGGGACGTGCCGGCCGCAAGGGCGCACCGGCAATGACTCTTTTTGTGGCCTCGGCCGATCTAATGGATCAATACCTGGTGAAGCATCCGGATTATCTCAACCGACGGAATCCCGAATCGGCACTGATCAACCCGGACAATCCCTACATCCTTTACAATCACCTCCAATGCGCTGCCTTTGAGAAAGCCTTTGACCGCAACGAAGATTTCGGCACCCTGCCGGCAGCTGCTGTGGCTGACTATTTCGAGCTCCTGGAAAATGTGGGCAAGGTGCATCGCTCGTCCGCTCAAATCCACTGGTCGGCAGCCGATTATCCGGCCGGTGAAGTTTCTCTCCGGACTGCAACGGCGGATCAGTTCATTCTGCAAACCGAGGATTCTGTCATTGGCGCGGTTGATCGGGAGAGTGCTTTCTGGTTCACTCATCCCGGGGCAATATACCTGCACAACGGCGACCCCTTTCTGGTGGTCGAATTGAACCTTGCAGAGAACCGTGTTTTTCTGATCCCGACGGAACTCACCTATATCACACAGGCAGCCAGCGAGTCCGCTTTTGAGCTCAGGGAAATCTTTCAACAGACCGACTTTGCCGGCGGGACTAACTCCTTCGGAGAACTGCGGGTGGAGACGAAGGTCACCGGTTTCCGCAAGCTGAAATGGCCGGGGTTGGAACTGCTGGGTCGGGAAGACCTGGATCTGCCGCCGGCCGACCTCATCACCCATGGCTGCTGGTTCACCTTGTCGGCAGAGCTGGTTGCACAGCAGAAATCCGCCGAACTTTGGCGGAACGACCCCAATGAATATGGCCCGGACTGGCCCCGGCTGGCAGCCGGTATTCGGCGGCGGGACGCTCACACCTGTACAAACTGCCGGCGCACCGAAAATGGCCAGGTCTTTCACGTGCACCATAAAATTCCCTTTCGGGCTTTTTCATCGCCGCAGCAGGCCAACCGGCCGGAGAATCTGACCACACTGTGTCCGGCCTGTCACAGGCTGGCCGAACGGCAGGTATATCTGCAAAGCGGCCTGGGCGGGTTATCCTATCTGCTGGGCCGACTGGCACCCTTGCTGCTGATGTGCAGCGGCTCCGATCTGCGGGTGCTGGGTGACCCACAGTGCCCCCTGGCTGAAGACCGGCCTGCGGTGGTTTTCTATGACAGTGCCGCCGGGGGTATCGGCTTGAGTGAAAAATTGTACTCGATACTCGGCGGACTGCTGTCCCGGGGGCGGGAGATCGTGGCAGTCTGCGGTTGTAAATCCGGCTGTCCGGCCTGTGTGGGTCCGGTTGCCGTCAATGGCGAAGGTGCCAAAGTACAGGTCCTGCAGATGCTGGACTATCTGACCGCCGAACGAGCCCGGGAGGGATCCGTTGGCTAAACTGGATTTCCTCATTCGGGGCGCTGTGCCCCGGAAGGACGCCCGCACGGCGGAGAAAGCTGTTCCCATCCATGAGCTGATGGAGGGAGAGTACTGTAATGCTGCCACCCGGCAGGTTTTCAGGACTGCCATCACTGTTTCCCCGGATACCTTGCCGGGCCTGCGACAGCCCCTGGACTTTCGAACCCCGGATCCCCTCATCCTGCGCTGGGCCGGGATAGGACATCCTGACGCCTGCGCCCGGGAGAAAATCCTGTACATCGACACCGAAACCACCGGTCTGGCCGGCGGAACCGGCACCTATGCTTTCATGGTGGGACTGGGCTGCTTCACTGCCGCCGGCTTTCGCGTGGAGCAATATTTCCTGACCGATCCCTCCGGAGAGCAGGAACTGGTGCAGGAGCTTTCAAAAGCTTTCGACCGTTTTGCAGCGCTGGTGAGTTTCAACGGCAAAAGTTACGACCTGCCCCTCCTGCAGACCCGCTGGATCCTCAACGGTTCCACAGCCGACCTGCGGGCCATACCGCATATAGATCTGCTGCCCCTGGCAAGAAGGTTGTGGGGGCGGACTCTGCCCGGCTGTTCTCTGCAGCAGCTGGAGGAGGGCATCCTGCATAGCGGGCGGCAAACCGGCAATGACATACCGGGCCGCGAGATTCCCGCTTTGTATTTTGACTATCTCCGCAGCGGTAACAGCGCTCCCCTCATACCCGTCTTTTATCACAACCGCTTTGATGTGGTGAGTATGCTGCTGCTGCTCAATACGATTTCCACGGTCTTGTCAAATCCGCTGAACACCTTGGCGAAAACCGGGGTTTCGCCGTATGGCTGCGCCCGTCTGCTGCTGGATCTGGGTGAAGCGGACACGGCCGCCCGGCTTCTGCACCTGGGCCTCACCGGCCACCCCGAACGCAGCGAGTGCCGTAGGGAGTTATCCTTCATCTATAAGCGGCGGGGCCATCACAAAAAGGCCGCCAGGCTCTGGCAAGCAGCTGCAGAAGCAGGTGAGTGCTATGCCCATATTGAGCTGGCCAAGGCCGCCGAACACCGGGACAAAGCCTTTGACCGGGCCCTGCGGCATTCCCGGGCAGCACTGGACCTTGAACGCCGGGGCAGTATTATAAACAACACTGCCCTTGACCGGCTCACCCACCGCATCACGCGGCTGCAGCGCAAACTGGCCGCCCAAAAAGAACCTTGAGAAACTGCGGGCAGCCTCCTCGCGCCAAAGGGACTGTTTTCAGCCCACACTGCAAATAAATAAATTTTTGGTTGTTAGCAGGAAACCTGATTAATTTTCCATTGATATTTCACACGTTTTAAGCCGGGTGCAAAATGGATTAAATTATATGGTCATCCGATCACCAAAAGTAGACCAGCTCAAGTAAAAAGAAGATTTCAGTATAAAAACGTAATTGTGCTTGCACAGCCTATTTGGTGGTGCAAGGGGAATACTTATACACAAC
>JAADGM010000060.1 GCA_013152375.1 FCB group bacterium
AATGCCGAAGTTTCACAGGGAAACTCTAATCAGATATTCGTTCCATTTCATCCGGTTATTTTCTGGCTGCAGCTTCACAAAGCGGTGTATCCAATGATGTGGTACTTTCCACAAACCATGCTCACCTCGCGGGTTATCTCATTTATTCCGGCGGCATGATCTATGGCTGTTCCGATGCCGGTGACACCTATCAATTTTTGGCCGGAGATTATAATGGAGGCTGTTGACAGGATTTTCGATGAAGATCCGGTAATCAGTTAAGACCCTTTTGGTCCCTGTTTGAAATCAACGGTCTGACAGTAAATTATTTGAAACATGATAAAATGGAAAACGGAAGGAAAATGGATAATATACCAAAAACACAAACCTGTATGACGATTGAAGAATTTCAAGTGGGGGATTCTTATGAAAAAGAATATACCGTCACATACGAAATGGTGAGGAAATTTTCAGAGATATCCGGTGATTGGAATCCCGTCCATCATGATGAGCGCTTTGCGGAAAAAACCGTTTTTAAACATCAAATTGCGCAGGGTATGATCTCCGTTGCCCAGTTTTCAGGCATCTTCGGGATGAATATGCCGGGTCTCGGGGCAATCTGGACTCAGCAGGAAGTGTTGTTCCACGCCCCCGTTTATCTCAACCGCCCCTATACTGCTTCGGTGGAAGTCATTGAAGTGGATACTGCCGGGAATTCCGTTACTTTTAGCACGGTCTGCCGGGATCACGAAGGCAAATCGGTTCTCACCGGTAAAGGCGTATTAAAACCGCTGCCCAAAAAAGTCAAGGTGAAACTGGAACTTTGACGTACGTGCATAAGGTTAGTGTGGCGAAATAAGCCGCTGAGTTCTGTAAACAGCATGTAATAATCAAGCGATTTTCGATAATAATTTCATGCTAACTAGTAAGAAAATCATCCGATTAGCTGAGCAATTCAACTTTCTCTTCTTATATATTATTCAATTTTCATAATTTATAAGCGCCTTTTCTATAGAATTTATTCCCCGTTATAATATAAAAGTTAATTAAAAATCGTACATGGTTAGAATAGGAATGTAACCACGAAGGGGAACCCCATGTATTTAATGATCACTTAAAGGAGAACAAATGAAGAAGAGACACATTGTCGTTGTAATGCTTGTTATCGGATTAGCCTGGGCTGACAGCGGCATCGGATTTGGAAAAATGGTCGCCGGTGGCGGTGCGGGTTTTTCCGGATTGGGATTTGGGCTGACAGGTAATTTTGAATACGGAATTACCGATAATATTGGTATTCAGGCAGCAATCACTCGTCAGTCTTACAACACGGCGGGTTATGATTGGTCTTTTATGCCGATTGACATCTGGGCAACGTATCACTCGGATAAATTTAACACTGGCTTTCTGAAGAATTTTGCGGATGTAGATGCATATATCATGGGAGGTGTCACCATGACTACATATTCGTATAAAAACAGTGCAGGTGATAATAGTGATACGAGTGTCTCAATCGGATTTGGTGCCGGTTTCAGAAAACCGTTAAAGGGGAAGATGTCGTTTTTCGGCGAAGGACGTTATCGTTTGGCTTCTTTTGAATACGGTGGGACAAAATTAAGTGTTTTCTGGTACAGTATCGCCGGAGGAATTTCTTTTGACCTCAACTGATCGATAAAATAATCAGTTACAGAAACGGACAGATTAGCCTCTGTCCGTTTCTGTTTTAGGGGTTATCGCCTTGCCAGTTTCTTGAATCTATAAATAATGAGCCTGCTCCGGCTCTCCCCTCGCAGGGCATTCTATGGTGAACAATCAGGTTTTCCTCCTGATATCATCAGATTTTCTAATAATATAATTTTATCTTAAGGTCTTCAGGATTCAATAACAACATACCAATATATCTGGATATATATATCTTGCATATATTGTTATACTGCCAACTAACTTTGCCGGTCTTAATTAACCCATAATAGAAGGATTGAAAAATGAAGAAGAACATTTTATTCAATATGATAGCTATCTCAATTGTGATCAGCAGCGTAGTGTTGGGAAGTGTCTGGAGAGTAAACAATAATACCGGGACATCCCCTGATTTCACAACTTTACAGGCGGCACATGACGGTGCAGCCTATGGAGATACCCTGTATATTGAAGGTTCCAGCACCTCATACGGTGATGCCGTAATCACCAAGCAATTGACGGTTATCGGGCCGGGCTATTTTCTGACTGAGAACCCGAACACTCAGGCAAATCCGTTAAACGGCATAGTTGGCACGGTGACCTTAAATAACGGTTCACAGGGCTCGGAATTTTCAGGTTTGCAAATGAATCATGTTGCTGTTAATACGGATGAGATCATCATACGTCGGAACTACATCGTCGCCACAGCAACCTATTCAGCATCCACGGTACAGATCAATAACTCTCAGAATGTCCTCGTAACGCAGAATTACATTTATCATGTACCCAATCACAACTCCACCTATTACGGGGTGGAAATCAATAACGGTTCTTTCATCACGGTTCAGAATAACTTCATACGAGGCAGGGTTTCTTCATTGTATTTTGTTGATTCAGGATCCTGTGTTTTCCGCAATAATATTATTTACGACGGAGTTTCCGGCAGCGGTCAGCAACTGATAAATAACATTCTTTTTAGTGGGACCTATAGCGGTGAAAACGATTTGTTGAACAATCTTTGCAACGGCGACCAGTTTGGAACGGGGAACGGAAATCAGTCGAATATCGATATGAATATTGTATTCACCGGAACGGGCAGTACGGACGGTCAGTGGCAGTTGGTTTTCAATTCACCTGCAAGCGGTGCGGGATTTGACGGAGAGGACTGCGGTATGTTTGGTGGTTTGACTCCCTACGTTTTGAGCGGAATGCCCAATATCCCGGCTATCTATCAATTTGTGGCCCCGTCTGTCGTTTCGCCAACCTCTGCCCTGCCGGTTCATATTGAAGCAAAAAGTCATAGTGAGGAATAATCTTAACCATGAGAGGTAATTGCTCTTCTCAATAACAAAAAGGAAACAGTTATGAAAAAATCTATTTTTACTGTTTTTCTGGTTACCCAATTCCTCCTGGCGGTTAATATTACCGATTTGGAATATTTTGTAGATACTGACCCCGGATTTGGCAATGGAACCCAAATGGATATTACTCCCGGTCAGAGTATAGCTGAGAGTTTTATTCTCGATCTGTCCTCTGTTTCAGTCGGATTTCATACTCTGCATTTCCGTGTGAAGGACGAAGACGGTGTCTGGAGTTTGACAAGTTCTCAGCCATTTTACAAGTCTGCTGTGATCGAGAATCCGGTGGATGTCCCGGTGACTGAGGCCGAGTACTTCATTGATGATGACCCCGGTTTTGGAAATGGAACCTCAGTTGATATTACAGCAAGTCATCTGCTTACTGAGGAGTTCATGCTGGATATCAGTTCAGTGTCAGATGGTTTTCACAATCTACAGGTGCGGGTGAAAGATGAAAACGGCTCATGGAGTCTTGCGAATTCGAAACCGTTTTATAAAGCTGCGGAAACAGCAGGTTCTCTGGAACTGGCGATCTCCGGTCTGGAATACTTTTTTGACGTCGATCCCGGATTAGGTAATGGATCTTCCGTATTCTTCTCAGCCGGCCATGAGATAAGTGAAGCATTCGTACCCGACCTTGGTGATATAACAGATGGATTTCACACTTTATTTGTCCGCATGGTGGATGAGGAAGGTGTGTGGAGTATTACAGGCGTACAGCCGTTCTATAAACAACATGAAATTCCGTCCCAGGGAAATCTGCCCATTGCCGGCATCGAATATTTCATCGATAATGACCCTGGTTTTGGCAGCGGTATTCAAATACCAGTGACATCAGACAGTCAGATTGAAGCTTCATTTGTACTGGATTTGACAGATGTTCCTGAGGGGTTTCACAACATACACGCCAGAACCCTGGACGCCAGCGGCAACTGGAGTATGACGGGTTCTGCGCCCTTCTTCCTCGATGAAGTACAGCCCGTTGAAAACATTGTCTCACTCAATTACTACTTCTCAGATGAATCGGGCGTGATAGCTAGCCATTCCTTCAATGGTTTTGCACAGGCCGCCGATGTTGGCTTCGACTGGGATGTTGATTTGTCCGGACTGCAGATGGGTGGACTCTATTCCATGGGGGTTGTTGCCAATACGGCCTCCGGGCTGGCCAGCCTCCGTTATTTTCATGAGTTCGAAATTGATACTTTGGATTGCGCGGGCGTTCTGGGTGGAGAGGCAGTCGTTGACGATTGCGGCGTCTGTTCAGGCGGAACCACGGGACACGTTGCCAATATTGATATGGACTGTTCCGGTACATGTTTCGGGGCAGCGGTGATCGACGACTGCAATGAATGCTCCGCGGGAAATACCGGTTTAGCAGAAAATTGGGCTATGGATTGCCTGGGTACGTGTTTTGGCGATGCCATACTGGATTGTTCCGGTGTCTGTGAGGGCGGTGCGGTATTTGATGTCTGCGGCATCTGCTCGGGAGGAGCGACGGGTATCGAAGCCAATGAATGCCCTGGAATCATGATAGACGGAATGTGCTCTGAGGGCTGGAGCGGACCTGATTTTGACGGTTGCGGCGTCTGTTTCGGTGAGGACATTGTAGATGAATGCGGTGAATGTAACGGCAACGGCTGGGATATGTGTGACGATGATGCTAACGGTGTCCCGAATATTGAACAGTATGGTCATGGCGCTTACAATATCACGGTTGCAGATGTTCCGGCGGATCAGGGTGGCTGGGTCACGGTAAACTTCCATCGTTCTTATTATGATACTGATACTCTGGCGGTGAGAGTACCGGAAGCTTATTATATTCAGCTGTATGATGAGGACTGGATAACGGTTGCCAGTGCTTCTGCAACGGCAGATGAATACTATACAGTACTGGCTCACACTTTCAGAGATTCGGTTTCAACCGATAACGGTATAACTGCTTTCAGGATCATCGCCAGTATGGAAGAAGGTGATTTTGAAAGTATCGAGATTGCGTTTGGGTATTCAATTGATAACCTGACTCCCTCAGTCCCGGGAGGTGTGCTGGCTTCTGTACTGGCTGATAACGCCGTTGTGGATCTTACCTGGGACGAAATCGCTGATGAAGACTTCCAGTATTACAGTATCTACAGGAATGATCAGTTCCTGGGATATTCGATCGAAGGGTATTTTCGTGATGCATGGCCAACCTTTGGTGAAATAACTTATTACGTGACGGCAACTGATACGCATGAAAATGAGAGTGGGCCATCCGATCCCGCAACGGCTATCCTCGGTATCATGGGTGATGTGGATTTCAGTCTTCAGGTAGATGTACAGGATATAGTGCAGTTGGTTGGGATAATCCTCGGATTAGCCCCAACTCCTTATCAGTTCTGGGCCGGTGATATAAATCAGGATACAATCCTCAATGTTATGGATGTGGTTTTGATTGTGGACATTATTCTCAACCCGGGACTTGTGAAAGGACAACCCCTGACAAATGCAGAGATTGCCATTGGGAATGGTCTGTTGAAGATTGTCCCTGAAGGTTCACTTGCAGGCTTTCAGTTTGAAATGACGGGAGTTGGTGATATTCGTCAAATCGAATTGCCTGGGGGGTGGGAGGTTCACTATCAAAACGGCATACTGCTCGCTTTTGATCTGCAGGGGAATGGAGATTCAGATTCAGAACCGCTCACCATTCACTACACAGGAGATCTGAATATTAAAACCGGGATTGCAGTTGACTGGTATGGCAATATCGTAAGTCCGCAAATTGAGGTGCTCCCTGACCGTTACGGATTGAACTCAGCTTATCCCAACCCGTTCAATCCGGTGACGACCATCGGCTTTAGTCTTCCGACGGATACATACACTGAAATTTTGGTCTATGACATCATGGGCAGAAAAATCACAAAGTTGGTATCCGGCAATGTGAGCGCAGGGTTCCACGAAATCAGCTGGGATGCACGCAGTGCATCAAGCGGAACATATTTGATAAAAATGACTGCCGGCAATTTTTCCGATACGAAAACAGTGCAGCTCATCAAATAGGTC
>JAADGM010000041.1 GCA_013152375.1 FCB group bacterium
GGGGTGTCGGCAGTGGTGCCGTTGTTTCCAATCCTACTTTTGAAACTACCGGGCCGGGTGCTTATGACGGCGTCTTTCATGATCACAATGAAGCTGAAAGTGAGTGGTATATCACCAGTTATGCCATGATCATGGCCGGAAATCTTGCCGTGGTTGAGGCAGGAGGCAGTATGAATTATTACTGGGAAATCTATCAACTCATGGGAGATCCATCCCTTTCAGCTTATATGGGTGTCCCCTCTGAAAACACGGTGGATTATCTTCCCATTCTGCAAATAGGGCTGGATACTTTCACTGTATCCGCCGAACCCTACTCCTATGTCGGGCTCGCAATGGACGGCATTTTATACGGCGCCGGTCAGGTGGATGAGAGTGGAACCCTGGAACTGGCCATAGACCCCATCATGACGGCCGGCACGGCAACTGTGACGGTCACCAAGCAAAACCGCATACCCTTCATCGGCGGGCTCGAAGTGGGCAACGCCGAAGGTCCTTACATAGTCCTGGATGATCTGCTGGTTACCTCTGACTCCAATGGTAACGGCGATATAGACTATGGCGAAACAATCGAGGCGACACTTTGCGCTCAAAACCTGGGAAATGAAACCGCTGTGAATGTGAGTGCCGCCGTTTCCTGTGAAGACCCGTATATCTCCATGAATGACGACAGCGCAGCTTTCGGAGATATCGAATCCGGAATTATTGCCTTCAGTTCTGATCCTGTCTCCTTCGATATCTCAAACCAAACACCGGACGGCCATGTGGTGACCCTGACTGTTGAATTTACCAGTGCTTCGGACACCTGGACCAGTACTTACCATTTCCCGGTGAATGCCTATTGTGTAACCGGCGATGTAAATGCAGACTGGGAAATCAACGTATTAGATGTCATTCGGACGGTGAATATTATCCTGCACGCAGGGGACGACCCCACCGATCTTGAACTCTGCTCTGCGGATACGAACGGTGACGGCGTTATAAATATTCTTGATGTGATCGGTATGATCAATATTATCGTCGGAAATTAAACTCGGAGCTGATTCTGGCTATCTCCCGATGGTCCGGATGTGAAGATGGACTTTCTCTCTATGTGGGCAGACTGCGATGCGGATCGATGATTGACGGATTGTCAGCCTGCCCGCCAAAACCCCCGGGTTTCCGAATATCAGAAAATCTTTATTCTCCCTTCTAAAATACTTCTGGAGCCGGCCTGTTTGCCTTTTGCAGCCTTAAGGGATTTCAGTTAAATTTCACAGCCTGTGAAAGAAGAATTAACTGAAAAACATGACTTATCAAACTGACCTCTTGAATCTTGTTGGGTGCTGTACATGCACAAACTGATCCTGCTCGCCAGCGGTGGCGCCATCGGGACGATTGGACGCTATGCCGTTTCCGGCATTGCGCAACGGCACTTCGGGATATCCTTCCCTTACGGAACATTAGCGGTAAATCTTTTCGGCTCGCTGGTAATCGGCCTGCTCTGGGGACTCTTCGATTATTATAATTTATCTTCCGGGGTAAGAATCTTCCTGTTCATCGGCATCCTGGGGAGTTTTACCACCTTCTCAACTTTTATGCTTGAGTCTTTGAACATTATCAGAAATGGTGAAATGAAACTGGCTCTGCTGAATATTCTTGCCAATAACCTGCTGGGGCTGATCTGTGTATTTTTTGGATTTATGGCCATGCGGGGACTCATAAACTGGATTCGATAAGCCCGTGAAAAAAGACAGAACAGGACAATTGTTACGCATCTTTCTCGATGAGGATGATACCTATCAGGGGAAACCACTCTGTGAAGCAATTCTGGCGAGAGCCCGGGAACTGGGAATTGCCGGTGCTACCGTGCTTCGAGGACTCATGGGATACGGCGCTCAGAGTGAGCTCCATACCCGCAAGATCCTCCGCCTGTCCGAAGGGATGCCCCTGGTCATCGAAATCGTTGACAGTTCCGAGAAGATTGACCGCATCCTGCCCTTTCTGGATGAAGCCGTTGATGAAGGCCTGATCACTCTGGAAAATGTGAGGGTCATCAAATACCGGCATGAAGTCAAAGACGATGAATAGCTGACCCTAGTCCATGGACTGGTATATCCCAATCACCATGCTGCCGGGAATCGGCCTGGTCATTTTATCCACTTCTAACCTGCTGATTGCACTGAATGATGAGATCAGGGATCTAAACCTCCAGAAGGAAAAATACAGTAACATCATACAACTAAAGCTGATTCAACTGAAACGACTGAATATGGCGTTGGTGGAACAGTATATCTGCGTCTTTATGCTAATCGCAGCTGGTGTTCTGGGCGGTATCTCAGCCGGATTCAGAACATCATTTGTAACTTATGCTGTCGTTGCCGGGAGCATCATCCTATCCGTTTCAATCGGTACACTCATTGTATTCGCTGTAGTTTCGATCTCTATCCGGAGGAAACATCTCGCACTGTAAAGAGACCGGACACACCTCTGGATTCAAAGCACAGAACCCGAACAAACTCTTTATATACTGCCGGCTGATGTATATTTTAACAAAAGGCAGGTTTGAACAGGCCTGTAATTCACTGTATATTGTGGGTATGGGGTAATTCACTATTTACCTAAGTGAACCCCGAAAGTCCGGCCAAAGGTGTAACTGCCGAGGTCTGCAGAAACCTGACCGGACCCTTGGAAGCCATAAAATTAGTTAGATAACAAAAACATGCTGAAAACACATTCCTTTCATATTCCGGTCATGGGTATCGGATTTACCATTGACACACCCCTTAAAGTAGCCCAGTACGGAATTGATTCTGTCATCTCACTGGTAGATGATATGCTGCTGGAAAAATTAAGAAAATTCTATTGCAGCCGGTACGATGTCCCTTATCAGGAAATCACCGACGACTGCGAGGATTTCCGGGCCAAACGGATTACCTCTTATCTCGATCTGGTCAATGATATTGCACACCAAAAATTCTCAGCCCTGAAAAATTCTGCGCATGAAAAAAGTGCCGAATTCAAAGAATATTTCAACCTGCTGCCTGAGGGATCTTCGCTGAAATCAGAATTTAA
The DNA here is from genome assembly GCA_013152375.1 of FCB group bacterium. GTDB lineage: Bacteria > Fidelibacterota > Marinisomatia > SCGC-AAA003-L08 > JACNLC01 > JAADGM01. The sequence goes on from JAADGM010000041.1 coordinate 3,052, forward strand.
GAAAATAACCTCACGAGTATTACATATAGACGAGATAACGACTTGGATCAAAGATAACTTATCCATGGGCAGCATTGATGTCAATATCATGACCAAAGTTGACAAAGATAATTATCGAAATTCAGAGAAGCTTCCTGTTGAATACAATGATGCTCATGCCGCACTCAGAGGCTTTGCCAACTCAAAACTGCGTTCCTCCATTATCCTGTCTGCCGGGATGAATCCCAGATTATACGGGTATATGGAGAACTTCGATGATTTTTTCCCTGACGAAACGGCTCAGATCAAAAAGAAGATCGTATTAAAGGTCAGCGATTACCGGTCAGCCTTCATCCAGGGAAAATTTCTGGCAAAAAAAGGACTTTGGGTCTCGGAATACCGCGTCGAATCCGGACTGAACTGCGGCGGACACTCTTTTCCCACAGAAGGGATCCTGCTGGGTCCGGTTCTGGCCGAGTTCAGAGATAAACGGGAGGAGTTACGGCAGTCGATTCACAATATACTGGTGAAAGCGCTTTCCACCAGAAATCGACCTGTCCCTGAAGATCCTCTTGAACTTCGGATCACCGCCCAGGGTGGTGTCGGGACGGCTGACGAACATCAGTTTCTGTTGGAACACTATGCATTGGATTCTGTGGGATGGGCAACCCCCTTTCTGCTGGCATCAGACGTTACGACAGTGGATGAAGGAACAATTCAAAAATTGATCGATGCCAGGGAAGAAGACCTGTATTTGAGTGATACTTCCCCCCTGGGTGTTCCCTTTAACAGCCTCAGGGGAAATACGAAAGATCAGGAAAAAAAGTCCTATATTGAAAGCGGGAAACCGGGGAGTCCATGTCCCAAAAAATATGTTGCCCTGAACAATGAATTCACACGGAAAAGTATCTGCACAGCTTCCAGGCAATATCAGTATCTTAAAATAAAAGAACTGAAGGCAGAAAACCTTCCAAGGGAAGAATACAGACGGAAATATGATCAGATTATTGACAAATCCTGCCTGTGTGTTGGGTTGGGTACATCCGCATTGCTGGTGAACCAGTTGGATACACGGGTGGAGGGCGATGGTGTCTCTGTCTGTCCGGGACCCAATATGGCTTATTTTTCGAGAAAATTGAGCCTGAAAGAGATCGTGGACCATATTTACGGCCGGACAAATGTGATTTCCCGAACCGACAGACCGAATCTGTTCATCAAAGAATTAAAGCTCTACCTGGACTATCTGAAAAATAAAATCGAAGAAACCCGGGAATCTTTCTCGCAGAAAAAAGAACAGTATCTGCTCGTATTCAGTGAGAATCTACAGGATAGTATTGCTTATTATGATGATGTCTTCAGCAGTTTGAAAGAAGCATTTAAGGATAAGAGAACTGATATTTTGAACGAATTGAACTCCGGTAAAGAGACCTTACAGGCTCTAAAGCAGAAAATTAGGAAACTTGCACTGAGACAGCTCAGCGCCTGACCTGCAACCGGCCTAAGTTCGGATCCTTGATCTAATTGATTGTAATCCTGTAACTGACTGAGCCGTTCAAACCGTTCAGTTGACTGCCGCTCACACTCTGCCACAACGGAACTCCCACGGAAAGAATCAAACTGGACGATTCATTAAGCTCGAGATTCAACTGGGCAAATCCGTCTAAAAACTTCCCTCCGCTGTTCGGCGCTTTTTCTTCATCCCAAATATCCGAAACTTCCTGTCTCATAGAAATTTTGAAGTATGGAAAAAAGGATTTGAAAAACGGTTTCTGACGGATCAGGTGCAGCTCTTCACGATAGGATTGGCCCGGTTTATAGCCGATATCACTTGTATTTAATGGGGTTTTCAATTGTGTTGAAATACCCAGAATCCAGGGAAACTCACCCCGCACCCAGTATTCAAACCCCAGAGCCGCCGAATATTGACCCGTTCCCAATGCAAAGTGCTCATGGGGGATTTCATCGGCTGAAACAGTGAAAGGATTGATCTTATAACTGGGTGCAGTTGGCAGAAAGACCCGGATGTCCAGATAAACTCTGTGTCCCGGTCCGACCCTGCTGTTTTCAAGAATTGTGCGGATGCCCAGGCTGAGATCACCAAAGCCTGATATCGTCTCATTTCTATGATGGGAATCTTCATGTTCGACATTATATTGATGCCATCTTTTATAGGGTACGCTGAGAATCAGGTTTACCTTATCGGTAACTCCATACATCCCAAAAATGGCGGCTGATGCAACTGAGACATCTCCGGCATGTTCTTCTATGTCCGCAGAGCTGTTTTGGATAGGTTGCAGACGGGATAGGGACAACGTACTTCCAGCCAGGAATTGTCCCTGGTATAAGCCGACGCCTTCTGTGGCACTTCCGACCGGAAGTGTGGGATTACTTCAGAGGGGTCATTGCCCAAAGGCGGGCTGTAAGAGCAGGAACAGTGTGACGATACCCGTCAGGTACCATCTCAACATCCTGGCCTCAGCCGGCTTTTCAATTCTTCGAGTTTATCAATTCCGGGCATCCCTACCAGAATGATCTCACCGTCTAAAACCAGCGAGGGGACTGCCCATATTCCATACCTGGCTGCCAACTGGCAGCAACTCCCGTCTTTTCAGTCATCGGCACGGTGCACCGTAATGCTGAGTTCGGGAAAGTGTTCGCGGATAAAACTCAAAGTCCCTTCACATAACCGGCATCCGGCGCTGAAGAAATCAACTTTCAAAATAATAACTCCTCTTTGATCATCGAAATGTACTTTCGCAACAGTGTGCCATACTAGTCCCAAATTTTTTACGACGGAAAATCATGTTGAAAGGGTCGTCAGTGGTTTTGGTTCAATTAAGCAGGCGGATGTCGGACCAGGGGATCCATCCGCTTTTTCCATCGATTAATTCAATCTCCACCCAGTCACCTGAAATTGTATCTACACCTACCTTCA
>JAADGM010000097.1 GCA_013152375.1 FCB group bacterium
CCGTTAAGGTCGTCTTCCCATGATCAACATGACCGATAGTGCCGATGTTTACATGGGGTTTGTTTCTCTCGTATTTCTCTTTTGCCATTTTAATAATTCTCCCTGTGGATTGAATTAAAATCTAAATAAAAGTTTGATAAGTCAGAGCCTACAACCAGACTTGAACTGGTGACCTCTTCCTTACCAAGGAAGTGCTCTACCTCCTGAGCTATGTAGGCGGCGAGCGGGAGACGAGACTCGAACCCGCGACCCTCAGCTTGGAAGGCTGATGCTCTACCAACTGAGCTACTCCCGCAGTAAAAGTGGGCCGGGATGGATTTGAACCACCGTAGGCATTCCGCCGGCAGATTTACAGTCTGCTGCCATTGACCACTCGGCCACCGACCCCAACTCTTAATTATTTCAAAAATCGTCATTTCTGCTGAGCCATTGGAGGGATTCGAACCCCCGACCCGCTGATTACAAATCAGCCGCTCTGGCCAACTGAGCTACAATGGCGAATAAAAACCTGTGAAATCGCAATATTCACATAATAGCAAAGCCTGATAGTTTAAGATAAATATTTTTTACGAAACAATACCAAATCAGGATTAAAAAATTATTTTTTATTTGATTTTTCTCAGTTGATTCAGGTACCGCGTTTCCAGACTGTGCCCTTTGGAGTATCTTCTAAAATGATTCCCATATTTGCCAGTTTGCCCCTGATCTCATCAGCCAGCGACCAGTTTTTAGCTGACCGGGCCTCTTCTCTTTTTTTGATCAACGTCTCAATTTCAGTATCCAATGAGGGATTTTTCTCCTCAATGACTCCCAGAATATGATCCAGAGTTTCGAGTGCTTTCAATCCTCTGACAGCACCATCTTTTGACAGCTGCTGTTTATCCAACAGTACAAACACACTCGAAACCCAGGTGAACAAAGCCCCCAGCGCACCGGAAATATTCAAGTCGGAGCCAAGTTTTTGAGTGAAATCATGGTAGAGCCGGGACGTACTCTCCTCTAAGTTATCTCCTTCAATATTTTCGACCAGCGAGAGGCGCCTTTTCAACTCTCTCAAGCGATTTATACTTTTTTGACTGTCAGACACACTCTCAAACGTAAAATTGAGTTTTTGGCGGTAATGAGTTGACAGGAGTGTATAACGGATGGCTTCAGGAGAGAGGTTTTTATCCAGCAGGTCTCTCAGTGTGTAGAAATTATTCAGTGATTTGCTCATTTTCTGACCATTAACGATCAGATGCTCATTATGCAGCCAATAGTTCACGAAGCGATCCCCAGAGGCCGCACAGCTTTGGGCAATTTCATTTTCATGATGCGGGAAAATATTATCAACACCTCCGCAATGAATGTCGAAGTGGGTGCCCAGATAATAGGTTGACATTACAGAACATTCGATATGCCAGCCGGGTCTGCCGGGCCCCCAGGGAGAATCCCAGTAGATATCCCCCTCATCTGCTTTTGCTCCTTTCCAGAGGGCAAAATCTCTCATTTCTTCCTTTTCATACTCGTCATTTTCAACCCGTTGACCAACCCGCAGATCCTCCAGCTTTAAATTTGTCAGTTTTCCGTAATCGGGAAAACTGGAGATCTTGAAAAATACGGAACCGTCATCTGCCACATAAGCATGCTTCTTCTCCTCAAGCTTCTGTACCATCTCGACCATTTGGGGGATAAATTCTGTAGCCCTCGGATAATGATGTGCCTTTTTAATATTTAAAGTTTCAATATCCTCGTAAAACGACTCAATATACCCATCCGTAAAAGATTTCAGGGACAGTCCCTCCTCCATTGAACGACGGATCGTTTTGTCATCAATGTCTGTGAGGTTCATGACATGTATCACCTCGTATCCCGAATACTCCAGGAATCGCCTAAGCAGATCTTCAAAAACGTAGGCTCTTAAATTCCCGATATGAGCATAATTATAAACCGTAGGACCACAAGTGTATAATTTCACTGTCCCTTCTGAAATCGGTTTGAATTCTTCAATTTTTCGGTGAAGCGTATTATAAAATCTGATCATCGTTCTCCATTGCGAGTTTTATAATTTGGTTTATTAGTGAATAATAGCTGAATCCTGCCGCCCTGGCGGCTTTTGGCAGTAAACTTGTCGATGTCATTCCCGGCAGAGTGTTGACTTCCAGTAGATAATATTTGGTCTTATCAAGCCGAAAATCAACACGCCCATAATGCCGGCAGCCCAATTCCCTGTATATTTTCAGGGCATCGGACTGAATTTTCAGGGCTATATTCTCCTCAATCTTCGCAGGACAAATATACTGACTTTTCCCTGGCGTGTATTTTGATTCATAGTCGAATAATGTTGATGCCGGAATAATCTCAACGATTGGCAAAACCTTTTGCCCCAGAATACCAACCGTCAGCTCTCGTCCCGGAATATATTCTTCGATCATAATCCTATCAGAATATTTACGTGCAAAGTCCAGAGCTGTCGGGAAATCGGATTCATTCCGGACAATTGTCAAACCAAAAGTGGAACCTTCATCATTCGGTTTGATCACACATGGAATCTCAATTTTGTGGGGAAGTTCATGACAGTCTGAATCCATCATTTCCCATTTTGGAGTGGGTATCCCGTTTTCAACGGCAATTCGCTTGGCAGCATCTTTATCCATCGCAAGACGCGAGGCTTTCGGGCCAGACCCCGTATATCTTACTCCAAGACGTTCAAGATACTCCTGGACGCCCCCATTTTCGCCAAATCCGCCATGAAGAGCATTGAACACCAGGTCCGTCGCAACGGTCTCTTTGAGTGCCCCCAGATCATCTCCGAGAATTAACCCATGGGCGTCAAACCCCTGTGAGAGAGATTTCAGAATGCCCTCACCGGTATGGATTGAGACTTCCCGCTCGGAAGAACTGCCGCCCATCAGCACTTCAATTCTCATCAATACCCTCCAATCGCACAACCCTCTTGAAAGCTTCAGAACGGAATTGGCTCTGTAAAAAATAATAACCGCCGATCAATATGAAAAGTATATAACCATAACCATGGAGCAATACTGCGAAATTAATGGCCTGGCTGGCGCTATAGCCCCCAATTACCTTAACAAGTGTGTATTTAGCAGCAGCATGGTAGGTGCCGATCATTCCCGGTGCTGATGGTATTGACCCCACAAAGGATGTTAACAGCAGAACTGTCAGGGAATTGATCGGCGACATTCCAAGGTGCATGGACATCTGTATCAGATGAGTGGCACCCCAGTATATCAGCCACAGGACCAGACTTAATGCAAATGCCTTATAGCGTACAGTGTTTGTTAACAGCGTAAAGCTGGCTGTAAACTTTTTCACCACGAGAGAAAATTTGCTTTGACTGTGAAGTCCGTTTATGCGGATGAAGAGATAAGAAAGGATCACACCGAGTGACAGAATTACGATGAGCCCGGTATGAATATAACCTTCTATTTCCTTTGGCAAGTTGAATTGAAATACCATCAGGATCGTGAGGACCCCCATACTAACGGTGTCCAGCAACCGCTCAAGAACAACCGAGCCGAAGACGAAAGTTGCCGAAAGATGTTCCCCTTTACTGACCACATAGGTTCTTAGAAGTTCACCCAGGCGCAGAGGCAGAACGAAATTGCCGAAATATCCTATGAATTCTGCTTCAAACAGTCGTCGGCGCTTAACTTTTTTTTCTACGGATATGAGATAATTCCAGCGAACAGCCCTGACAAATACAGAAAAGATCATCAATCCGCAGGCAGCAAGGATAAAATAGTAGTTAACCCCTTTCAGGGCTGTGAGAAACTGATCAAAGCTAAAGTCATAAAACGCCCAAATCAACCCTGCTAGGCTGATCAAAATTCCCATTGAGACTGAAATCCACGGTGATTTCAGCATCGACATTTTGTTATTTGACATTAGATTATTCTCGCAGATCCAATTCAAATGCATGGGGTAAATCCAATTTGAATGGATCCTTTTGCTCTGGAGCGATGGGGTTCAGTGATTTGACTGTAATAACTAAAGAGTAGTCATGACCGTAAACAATGATCTGATCCAAAGTTTGTTGATCAGAGAAATAGACATCGAAAGGGGACATCTCATCAGACAACTGTACCGTATAAGCACGTGAATTAATTTGATGAATTTTTTCGACTGTCAACAGGCTGTCACGGTTCAGCCATTTAAGAACCATTTGTTGGAATTGGATATCGGGTTCGTGTATAAATACCTGGTTTGTGGTTGCGTCATATGTTTTCCAAACCGAATCGACTGCAAAAACTGTTTTCTCACCGAGCTGATAGAGGAAATGTGTTGCATCCCCATAGCGCAAATATCCATCGGCACTTCTTTCACCGCTTTCTGCATAATACTGATAATGAAACTGGACTTCAATCCCGGTGGAATCAATTAATGAAAAGGTGTTTTCCATCCAATTAGTATATAAGTCAGCTGTCAAAGAAAATGACAACAGACAAAGGAGAAGAATCAATTTGGTTAATTTCAACATGGCGTTAGGACACTGGTCTCGCAAATTGGTTATTTCATTAAATCATCGAGATATGAGCTGTCCACGAGAACTTCCCGGGCTTTACTGCCGCTGTATCCGGAAACCACACCCAGCGCCTCAAGTTCATCGATCAGCCGCCCTGCCCGGCTGTAGCCAATCCTGAAGCGTCGCTGCAGAGCTGATACGGAAGCCTGTCCCTGTTCAACAACGAGCTTTGCCGCCTCCATCAGCAATTCGTCACTGTCCTCATCCAGCAAAAAATCAGTACTTACAGATTTATCTTTGATTTCCGGCAGCATGATCTCTTCCGATCTGGGTTGATTGACAATATGCTCCATGATCGCTTCGATTTCAGACGTGCTGATATAAGCGTTATGCATCCGAAAAGGTTCGGATGTTCCCGGCGGTAAGAACAGCATGTCTCCTCTCCCTAACAATTTTTCCGCACCCATCTGATCGATAATGGTTCTCGAATCGACTTTTTGGGATACCTGAAAAGCGATTCTGGCCGGGAAGTTCGCCTTTATCAGACCTGTGATAACATCGACGGATGGTCGCTGTGTGGCCACTACGAGGTGAATTCCAACTGCGCGCGCCATCTGGGCCAGTCTGGTTATCGGCTCTTCCACATCCCGACCTGCGGTGAGCATCAGGTCTGCAAGTTCATCAATCACAACGACGATGAAGGGGATATTTTCCATCTCCGGATGTTTTTTTGCTTTCGCATGGTATTCTGAGATACTCCTGACCGTGGAATTTGCAAAAAGTGTATATCTGCGTTCCATTTCTGAGAGAGCCGAGTTCAAAATACCCACGGCGTTCTCTGGACTGGTCATGACGTATTCATCAATGTTGGCAGATGTGATAAGATGATAACCCACTAATGATTTGTAGGTGAACAACTCAAGTTTTTTAGGGTCAATCATGATGAATTTTACTTCATCCGGTTTTGCCTTGTAAAGAATTGACATGATGATCGTATTGATGCAGATCGATTTTCCGGATCCTGTGGCTCCTGCGATCAGCAGATGGGGCATTTTTGCAAGATCTGAGACAAAGGCGTCACCCTTAGTGGTCTTCCCCATCGCCAGTGTCAGTTTTGACTCGCTCTTGATAAATTTTTCTGAAGTGATGATGCTTTTCAATGCAACGATGGCGGGATTGTCGTTGGGAAGCTCTATCCCAACGGTTTTAGAACCAGGTATTGGGGCGATGACCCTGATGCGTTCGGCCCTCATGATCCTGGCGAGGTCGTCCGCCAGATTCGTGAATTTGTTTACACGGACCCCCTCTGCAGGTTCAATTTCATAGAGCGTTATGACCGGTCCGGGAGAAATGCGTACTATTTTCCCCGCAACTTTAAAGGTATCCAGGGCATGTTTGAGTTGCTCGGCCCGCTGGTGTAAAACTTCTTCACTGATGGTAGAAGTGATCTCAGGCGGTTCGTTGAGAAGTTC
>JAADGM010000063.1:0-6828 GCA_013152375.1 FCB group bacterium
ACACCGTTCATCAGCGTCGGTACTAACATTGACGTTACCGCCGATTTTACGGCCAGTATCAGTATCAATATGCACACGGCTTCAGCCGATGAACAAGTCTGGACCTGGACTACGACAGAGTCGGTTTCGACCGTTGGCGGAGCCGGAGATGTTTACATGGGAGGCGCGATGAATCTGCTCTATGGCATCACGGACGTTCTCTATATAGATGCAAATACCTGCGCAGCCGCAGATTCAGCCAATATCATCATTGCACCAAACGGGTTTGCTACGACCTATTTTTATTCCGAATTCCAGATTGAAGAAGAGGTCATCCCCAACCTGATCACGATTGGCGACACAGCCTCTGCCGCCCTCTGGCAGGGTTTTGTGGATCAAAATCAGCAGACAAAACAGGAGGCCATATTTGTCAGGAATCTGTCCTTTGATGCCGGTGTGGAATATCAATATGAAGATGTCTATGAAATAACCAATAATCTGACCTATGAAGTTGAAGTCGAGGTCAATACCGAACTCGCAACGGAATTGGGGCTCACCATCAATGGTGTGGGAGCCTCCGGGGGCTCTAAAATTAACCTTGGGGTTACAATGGGTGCCGGCGGGGGAAGCAGTTGGACCCATACAACGACAACGGGTTATATACTGGCCGATGACGACATTGGAGACTCCTTTACCATTGATGTCCTTAGAGACCAGTATTATGCCACACCGGTATTTCAGGCCCAGAGCGGTTTCAGCAGCTGTCCGTGGGAGGGCGGCACAGTCCCCCGGGACGGTCCGGTGCTGAACGTGACGCCCTATGTGCAAGTCGATATCCCACCGGATGAAGCGGCGGTCTTTAATCTCTCAATTGGTAACGACAGTCAGTCGGATGATGATCGTGAATATTCTGTCAGGGTCATTCAGGGTTCCAATCCGGATGGCGCCGTCGTAGCCGTCAACGGTGTGATCATCCAGAGTTCTCTTAATTTCTTCGTGCCCGCGGGTGAAGTACTCGATGCTGTTATGACGGTAGCGCGCGGCCCGGAAGCCTATATCTACAATGATCTGATGATCCAGTTAGTCCCCCCTTGTGAATACGAAGGCTGGCAGGCTGGCTGGCCCCTTGTGCTGGCCGATACAGTGAGTGTATCTGTGGAATTCCAGGTGCCCTGCAGTGAATCTCATATTGCCGTGCCCGAAGACGGGTGGCTGGTCGCGGGTGATTTCGGATCGGATTCCGTTTGGGTGACGGTTGATGGATATGACCGCTATGACGCGAATTTACTGCGCATCGATCTCCAGTACCGGGAAAACACTTCTGTCAGAGATATGACAGGGTACCCCGGTGGAGGTATGTTGCCGACAAACGACGTTTCCCGTATTTATCCGATGCTGACAGTGTCAGATAAAGGAAAGGGCACGGATGACTTAGAGCCCGTGCGGCCACAGCTTGAACTTACCGACTCCACAAGCATATCGGAGCCTGGTTCGGGAGAACGCGTGGGTGACTGGTTCACCACTGCCTCCGTACCTGCGAGCGGCCTTGTGGATGATTATGTGCTGTTACCGTTTAATATCAGTCCAGCGATCATTATCGATAATGCCTATCAACTTAGGGCGGTTGCGGTCTGCGATGCCGGTCTGGTTCCGGGAACCTCCAATATCGTGTCCGGCATCATTGATCGAAGCGCACCGGAACTGCTGGGAAATCCTGCTCCTGTGAACGGTATACTGGGCCCGGATGATGACATCGCCATCATTTTTAACGAAGATATCCAGTGCGGTGCCATCAACGTTGGAGCCGGCGACATTACCTTGACCAATACCGTCACTGGAAATCCCATAGATTTCACCTATACCTGCGGTGGAACCACCATCGTTATCAATCCCAATGTTGAGAATACATTCATCGAAAATCAAACCCTGCGAGCTTCTGTGGGGCCGGTTGAGGACCTCTACGGCAATCGCTCCGCTGAACCGGTTCAATGGGAGTTTTTCGTAAACCGCAACCCACTTGCCTGGGTCGGGAATGCCATTAACGATGTGGTGATCTGGGTTGAAGATTCATACGAGACCACCCGGACCCTGATGAATGTGGGCGGCAGCAACCGTTCATATGAAATCACCAATATTCCCGATTGGCTGACGGTCTTCCCCACCGGCGGCATTTTACCACCGGGAGGCGCAGAAACCATTACTTTTGTTCTGAATCAGGAACCAGGGGCGGGACACTATATTCAGACGGTATATGCTCACGGAACCATGGGTGATGAACCCATGCCGGTGGATATCAGGGTCCTGTGCCATCCGCCCGCCTGGGAATTATCGCCAATGGATTACGAATACTCCATGAACATCATCGCCCTCCTGTCCATTGACGGGGTCCTTTCGGCGGACACTTATGACATGGTAGCAGTTTTTGTAGGGAATGAATTAAGGGGCGTTCAAGGTGTTCAATATGTTCCGGAACTGGAGAATATTCCCAACACACATCCTTATCAGGTGTATCTCACTGTCTTCAGTAATCAAATTGACGGCGAAGATCTGACCTTCCAGGTCTGGGATGCATCCGCCTGCAGTCTCATGGGACAGGTTATAGAGAATTACACCTTCACGGCCAACGATGTTCTGGGCACACCCACCGCTCCTGCCACTATCAGCGCCACAAATCAGATCATACAGGAGTTCGATTTCCAACCAGGCTGGTCGTGGTTTTCCCTGAATGTTACACCTCCGAATACGGGGATCAACAGCATCCTCTCATCGCTGTCCCCGGCCATGGACGATCAGATAAAGGCACAGAATACCTACAGCCAGTATGCCGGCAGCTATGGCTGGCTGGGAACCCTTACTTCCCTGACAAATCAATCCATGTATATGCTCCATCTGACGACCATTGATACGCTGGTGGTCACCGGATATCCGGTTGATCTGGAAACCGAATCCATCCCCATCAGTAACGGCTGGACCTGGATTGGGTATATGCCGCAGATGAGTTACAACGTGAACGACGCCCTGATGTCCCTGACGTCCTTCACCGGGGATCTGATCAAGAGTTCGGAAACATTCTCTATGTTTCTGGAGGGCGTGGGCTGGCTTGGAAACCTGAATTTCATGAATCCAAGATTCGGTTACAAACTGTTTGCTCAAAACTCCGGGACTTTAGTGTATCCTCTGCAAGGTGAACTTCTGCCGAGAACGGAAATCGAAAATGCACCCAGGCTCACTGACAGCAACTCGCAGGATTGGCTGGTCAATCCTGCTGCATTCCAAGCCAACATGTCTGTCGTGGCGGAAGTACAAATTGATGGCCGGACTTTGGAAGATCCTGAAATGCTGTTGGGCGCTTTCGACGGAACTGACTGCAGAGGGGTTGCCGAGCCCACGTTCCTGCCCGAATTGAACAGCTCTCTGTTTTTTCTCACTTTGTACGGAAATAGTGATGACGAAAATCTGAATTTGCGGATTTATTCCCCGCTCCTTGATGAGACCTTTGAGCTGGCAAACACCATCACCTATCAGGCAGATGGCATACTGGGTTCACCGGACCTGCCCATCCTGCTTTCCGGGACGGCTGAAAGCAATGTGACACTCCTACCGGACGACTTCAGTCTCAGCCAGAATTATCCGAATCCTTTCAACCCTGAGACGACCATAGAGTATTCTCTGCCGGTGGACGTACAGGTTTCTCTGATTGTTTACAACCTTCACGGTGAGATGGTGAGGACACTCGTGAATGAATTCCAGCAGGCTGGTTTCAAAGCAGTAACGTGGCATGGTGAGGATCAGTCAGGTACCGCAGTGCCGTCTGGAATTTATTTCTACCGTTTGACAGCGGGTAATTTCAGTGCAAACCATAAACTGGCTCTGGTCAAATAAACAGGAGAAATGACAATGAAAACACAGTGCAAACCTGATTTCAGTCTGAAGATGACTCTGTTTAGTGTGCTGCTCATGGCATTGCCCGCACGACTCGGTGCAGCTCCACCTGACTGGTCCGTCAATCCGGCAGATTATAATTACAGCGCAAATGTCCGGGCTTTACTCTATGTGGATGAGGTTCTCGCCACTAACCCTGCAAATATGCTCGGTGCTTTTGTGGGAGATGAGTGCCGCGGGGTTGCGCAGCCGGTTAATATTCTGGATACATGGATCTTCTTTCTCACTGTTTATGCAAATACAGACGCTGAAGATATTTCCTTCCGGGCCTATGTGGCTGACGAAGATGTTGTCGTCCCCATAATCGAAAGTATCACTTTTGCAGATGGAGCTTATTATGGCTCTGCCTATGACCCGATTCAGCTGAATGCTGTGATCTATCTGGATCATGCCCCAGCCGTTGCGGATATCCCTGATCAGGAAATCCCTGCCGGTGCTTCCTTTGCTGTTTTCGATCTGGACGATTACCTCACTGAACTTGACGGCAATCCTGTAGCCTGGAGTGCTTCCGGACAGACGGATCTGAATGTAACTATAGATTCTGACAACAGGGTGACAGTCCAGACACCTGCACCGGATTGGTCAGGCAGTGAGCAAATTACCTTTACAGCGACCGATATGACAGCACAGGGGCTCTCAGGTTCAGATGCTGCTCTGTTTACAGTCTTGCCCCTGGATCACCCTCCGGCGGTAACGGATATTCCCGATCAGATGGTCCCCTTCGGCGGAACCTTTGCCAACCTTGCGCTGGATGATTATCTTGTCGAACTAGATGGTGATGAGATCGCCTGGAGTTACAGTTTTCTGCCGCCATTGGTGCCGGATCCTGATCCGGGCTGGTCGGTAACCCCTGAGGATTTTGAGCTTTCCATGACCATCACAGCAAGGGTTATTGCCCAAGGTGTGGAGCCGGATAATCCGGCCAATCAACTGGCTGCCTTTGCAGGCGGCGAATGCCGGGGACTGGTTTCCCCCATCTTTGCAATTGACAGCTGGTTCTACTTTCTTACCGTGTACGCAGACCAGAACGGAGAAGAAATCACACTGAAATTTTATGATTCCGGGAATTCGATTGTCCTGCCAGTCTCCGAAAGTTTTGTCTTCGTCAATAATTTCGCCTTTGGTTCACCCCTGAATCCTGAGATGCTGCACGCTGAATTTCTCCATGTGACCATAGATGATCAGAATATTGCCTCCGTTGAAATTATGGATCCGGACTGGTCAGGCAGCGAAACGATTATTTACACGGCTACGGATCAGAATACCTGGAATTCCTATTCCGCTTCGGATTATGTGACATACTCCTATACCGGTCAGTTTGATCTGCCGCCCTTTATCAATCCCATCCCGGATCAAGTTGTGAATGAAGGTGACAGCTTTACCCCCTTCGACCTGGATGACTTTCTGCTGGAGTTGGACGGGGATCCCGTTTTCTGGACGGTTTCGGGCAATACGGAGCTTTCCGTGCTGCTGGATGCCGATAATCTCCTAACCGTCACGCCGCCGGATGAAAACTGGTTTGGAAGTGAACAGCTGCTCATCGCCGTCACCGATGATACTCCCTTCCAACTTTCAGATCTTACGGCAGTTCAGTTCACCGTGAGTCCGGTCAATGACGCCCCTTTTCCCGTATCTGGGCTGACTGATCTGCAGCTGCTTTCGGGCACTTCAGCCGATTTCGGTGTGGATCTGTTCGATGATGTAGAAGGTGATCAGTTGACCTATTCGGTGACATCCTCTGATGAAACCGTGGCGGCAGTGAGCCTTACGGGGACGCTGGGAACCGTTCTGGCACTGAGACCGGGAGTCACAGAAGTGACAGTATCAGCCGCTGACGGCAATGGCGGCATTGGCAGTGTCCAGTTCTCTGTAACTGTGACCTGCGATGGTATTATTGACTGCAACGGCGACTGCAACGGAACTGCCTATGTGGACGATTGCGGTGTGTGTTCCGCCGGTAATTCGGGGCACGAATCCAACAGCGATATGGACTGTAACGGAGATTGTTTCGGAAGCGCCGAACCGGATGCCTGCGGGATTTGCTCGGGAGGAAATTCGAGCCACGAAGCAGGCAGCGACATTGACTGCAACGGAGACTGTTTCGGCACGGCTGTCCCGGATGACTGCGGTATTTGCTCCGGCGGCAATTCAGGACACGAAGCCAACAGTGAAATTGATGACTGCAATGTCTGTCCGGATGACTCCATGGGCAGCGGCAGTGACGACCCAGCCCCGGAGGGTTATGACTTTGGCGACGGTCCCGACTGCAGCGGTGACTGCTTTGGCACAGCTTTCATAGATGACTGCGGCGTGTGTTCTGCCGGTAATTCGGGTCACGAACCTAACAGCGACATGGACTGTAACGGAGATTGTTTCGGAAACGCCGAACCGGATACCTGCGGAGTCTGCTCAGGAGGAAATTCAAACCACGAAGCCGGCAGTGATATCGACTGCAATGGCGACTGCTTCGGTACGGCTGCCCCGGATGACTGCGGCATTTGCTCAGGCGGCAATTCAGGACACGAAGCCAACAGTGAAATTGATGACTGCAATGTCTGTCCGGATGGCTTCATGGGCAGCGGTAGTGACGACCCAGCCCCGGAGGGTTATGACTTTGGCAACGGACCCGACTGCAGCGGTGACTGCTTTGGCACAGCTTTCATAGATGACTGTGGCGTGTGTTCAGCCGGTAATTCGGGTCACGAACCAAACAGCGATATGGACTGTAACGGAGATTGTTTCGGAAACGCCGAACCGGATACCTGCGGGGTCTGCTCCGGAGGAAATTCAAACCATGTGGCCGGCAGTGACATCGACTGCAACGGCGACTGTTTCGGTACTGCTTTCGAAAATGAATGCGGCTGCGTCGGTGGGAACACCGGTCTGCCCGGAGATGCCTGTTACGGC
>JAADGM010000063.1:6840-20479 GCA_013152375.1 FCB group bacterium
CAGTTAATTTCGATCCCTTCGCAAATTTGGAGGATGACAGCTGTGCTTACGCCGGCGATTTTAACGGAGACGGAACCACCGATGTCTCCGATGTGGTTTTGATAGTTGATTGGATCATCTCAAACCAGCTGCCGACGGATGATCTGCTGCTGACGTGTGATCTCACCGGAGAAGGTGAAATTACAGTGGTCGATCTGGTCCTGATCATTCAGATCATTATCGGTGATTACGCCCTGCAGACACCCCTCACTGCGGCAACGCTGTTACTAAAACCGACTCTGGTAGAGGTGCAAAGCGAAGGAGCAGCCGCAGGCTTTCAGCTGATGACCCGCGGAGATTTCAATCCTGACCCGGCCTCATTACCTGCGGGATGGGAGCTCCGTCGCGGTGGTGACCAACTGCTCATTTTCAATTTGCAGGGCTTAACCCTCAAACGGGGCATCCTCTTCAGGTATTCCGGATCACTGCAAATTCAACAAAATCTCATTACGGACTGGAATGGTAACAGTCTTACCGCCGTAGTGGTGGAGATACCGGAAGTGTTCGGCATTCGCCAGATCTATCCAAATCCGTTTAATCCTGTGGCAACCCTCACTTACGATCTTCCCGATGAAGGAGAGATACGACTCGGACTTTACAATATTCGGGGGGTGCTCATTCGGGAGCTTGCAGCGGGCTACAAACCGGCGGGTACGTATCGGTATGATTTGGACGGCAAAGACCTCAGCAGCGGACTGTATCTGATCAGGCTTTCATCCGGAAGAAATTCTGCCGTGCGCAAAGTTATACTTTTGAAGTAGAAAATCCTGCCGACAGCATCTGGCTCCTCATCTATCCGCTGTTTTAGCTGCCGGAAGGTTTGGTAGATTCACGTTTCCCCAGGAGTTTCTCCAGCAGTCCGCGATGCCGGTGAGCTTTGGTTTCATCAGGGGACCACGGCCGGATCTCATCCAATATCGCTGTGACCTTCCCGGCGCTATGGACCCCGACTTTTTTCCGTACCAGCAGACCATGCCGGTAGTACAGCAATGTGGGAACACCGAAGATCTTCAGTGCTTTCAGCAACTCCCGTTCATTATCGGCAGACAATGTATAAATGCTTAAGTCGTCCTGTTTCTCTCTCAGAAGTCCTCTAAGAATCCCCAACTGTGTATCGCAGTGGTGGCACCATCCCGCTTTTACCAGAACCAGCAGCGGTCCTTCGCAGTCTTTAACCGTAGAGTGAAAATTAGCAGCAGTCAATGCGGGGATTACCGCATCATCCTGTCTGACAGAAGATTTATCGCTCATTCAGGGACCAATCATAATTTAGATATTTGATCTTCGGATGGTTTGTGCGGATATAACGTGCCGTTTCTTCTGATCCGTATTTCAATAGAAAACTGATGATCCCCTGCTCATCTTCCGGATAGTATGAGAAGACTGATGCATCTTTACCAGTGGACCGAAAATCCTCTCCGAACCAGCGGAATATGGAAGACAGAAACAGGGTGTTTGAGGATCGATCTATTCTCATTTTACCCGGATTACTCAGAAAATTCCTGGAGGCCTGATCCAGACGTATTTCGATGTCGATTCCCATAAAGGCATTATTCTCAAGGAGGGGACACCCAATCGAAGCACAGACCAATACAAAATGCAGCCGGGGATCGTGATATTGCCTCCGCAGTATTTCGTGTTCAATTTCATTCAGCGTCCTCATCTTGCCGGCCAGCCGTATCAAAGGAGTATCCCAGACTTCGGGAATCTGCCGGATGCTGTTTTTAGGAAATCTCGCACGGGAAATGAAGCCACCCGGTTTGATGGGGTAATGATTCAGAACCGCCTCAAGTGTTGCCGCATTGTAAGCGTTGATCCAGAAAGTCTTTTGTTCATCAACCGTCCAGGAATTCAACTCCTGCCGAGTCACGGTCTGCAGCTGCCCTAAATACAGCTCGAGCCTGTCCTTTTCCTGCAAGAATCCGGTGTAATCTACACGGCCGTCTGTGACATATTTCCCCAGCAGCTCGTCATAGATACCGTGATCTAAGGATTGGGCACGGACCGGAGTCAGCATGACAAGCAGGGTGAATATGAATAATCTTTTCACAGTAATTTTGCCCTCCTCGCTTTTCGCCTGCGGTTATCAATGGTGTCAACCGCGCGCACGGCATATTCCATGGCGGTATAGACTTGTTTCATGATAGGCTCGTCCGCTCTTTTGGCGGCATCCCCCACTGCAAAAAAGTTTTTTACGGTAGTCTCCCCTTTCCTGTCTATCAGGATGTGTCGTTTATCCACGGGCATTTCGGGGTCCATCAGTTCAGCGCCAACCTGGCGGGCAAAATCATTATATACCCGATGAATTCCCAGGGAAACGAGAGCAAATCTCACTTCGACGGTTTCGCCGCCTTCCAGTACAAAGCCTTGCAATTTTACGGGTCTTTCACTCTGGATTGTGGTGATTTTAGCAGATTTCACATTCACACCGTAATGTTTCAGGATGGTTTGCTGATCCCTTGTGAAATCGGGCTTCCTGCCATTGGTCAGAATATAGATTTTATTTTCGTAACGTTCAAAAAGCATCATGGCCAGTTCAGCAGCCGTAGAGCTATGGCCGATTACTGCTACTACCTCATCCCGGGTCAGGTGTCCCTCACAGCGGATACAGTACAGTAACTGTTCGCGGTTGGCAAAAGGATATAACCATTTGGGTGACGTTTCGAGTTCGCCGCTGCGGTTGGGCTGCGTGATAGCGGGCTGCTCATCCATGACGCCCGTGGCCGAGATGACCGCTGCAGCGAAATAGTCACCTGAAGGTGAGTGCACCCGAAATCCTGAATCACTCTTCTCAACGGAGATCACGATCTCACCCCTGATCTCAATTTCCCGGTAATCGCGCTGCAGCCGCTCAATGGTGTTCTGAATGATCATACGGTTGTTGATTTCATAATGTTCACTGGCGATCAGTTCTGCAGCCCGGTTCTCCTTAGCCTTGTTGAGGGTCTTGAGTACCTGAGTTTTGATGACATCTTCGTGAAACCCGATAATGTTATCAAGGTTTTTTACCCATTGAGAGCGGCTTCGCTTGCGGGTGTTTTTATCTCCGAGAAACCAGATTGCCCGCTGTCCGTTCTGGGCAGAACGCAGGGCAGCCGCAGAACCGGCAATACCGCCTCCAATGATGATAAGGTCAAAATGTTTATTCATTTATCAGATTCCTTTAAAAATAAGAGCTAAACCAGGGATATTTCTTTCTTGATAGTGACTTAATTTATCAATTTTTATTGTATTCGAAATGTCATAAGTCGGACAAATACCGCTATGCGGGGAAATAATCGGAGATTACATATTCAGTTGTGGACCCTTATCCTGACCCCTTTTATAATGGAAATGTCGATGTTGAACCTAACTGGCCGCTTAACTGTACCGTTGCATATCGTCAGGAGCATGAAAGAACGGAATTGCGATGATACTACGGATTTCAATTCCCACAGCATATCTGCCATTCATTAATTCCCTATAAGTTAACAGAGCTTATAAAATCGGATTCCAGCAGAAATAATTTCGGTGACTCCGCTTTATTTTTCAGGGATTTCTTATAAATGAGGTGCTGTTGATACAAGAAACTCCTCCACGGCTTCCAGCGGCAGATGATCGCCAATATCACGGCCGTAATACGCCGTGTGAACAGTCCCATCTTCGCTGATCAGAAAGTCTGCAGGAACCAGGGCCTTATCCCCGTCCATTTTCCCCAGCCGGTAGCCCTTTATAAAGATGGCATCCAGCAGCAAATTCAGTTTACGGATCGATTTCAAATAGGCCCACCACGAGGACTGAATACCGTACCAGGCATACAATTTTAAAGATGGGTCTGCCAATAAGGGAAAGGGTGGATTTTGCCGGCCTGCATACCTGGCGATCGTTTCTACCGGTGACTCGAAGACTGCAATCATTTCCAAACCGGCTTTGTGATACTCCGGGTACTTTTTTATGAGCTTGTGGACCCTTAAGTTACAGAAGGGGCAGGACGCATAACGGTAAAAGGACAGCAGAACTCTGGTGCCGCTGTAAGCCTGCAAATTGATCAGTTTGCCCGTTGTATCCCGCAGGACGAAGTTCGGGGCTGTCATACCCGGCTGCAGCCGGTCTGATCGATTAATCCGCATGGGGTCTCCTTTCCAATAGTTTATTTTCCTCGAGCCAGATCATCAGGGAACGCTGAGCAGGCAGCTTTCCGGACTTCAGTTCAGCTTGCAGTACTGCAATATCTTCCAATCTGTCCACGTCGGTAAGTTCTGACAGCAGATGCACCTTTCCGCTTTTGCTCAACGCTTGTATCATTTTTTCGGCGGTATCTGCCTGGCTGTAGCGCACCGCTGTAAACTGCTGCCGGCTGATGGCCCGGGAACCGCCCAGCAAATAGAATCCCCCGTCACGGGCGGGTCCTATAACAAATTCATCAGATTCGATGACCCGGCTGGCCGCTTCAACGAGCAGAGCCGGAGTGACCTGGGGCGAATCGGAACCCATCATGAAAACAGAATCGTAGTCTCTGATCAGCTCCGAGTATATCGTATGCAATCTTTGACCAAGTCCTCCGGGACCTGTATAGAGCACCGGGAAGTTTCGCCATAACGGTAGGTCGGACGTATGGGGTTCACCAACTGCCCAAAAGGGACAGATCAACCCTCTGGAAATTCGAACAGTCTCACTGACAACTGACTCAACAGCCGTCAGACAGCGTCTGTAAAATTCAGTCGCTGCGGTCACTCCAATCCCCTTTGCCAAACGGGTTTTAACAGGAGAAATTCCGGGTGTTTTGACGAAAATAGCCAGGGCAATCCTCATTGTTGAAAATTCCTAAATAAAAGTGTTACATATTCCGGAAGGGCCTGTTTCAGCCAGAAGTACTGATATTTCAATGTAAGCCGTCCCCACCCTGCCTGATCGTATTTTCGGGCACTTGTATATAGTTCACTGCCCGTACAGACGGGGTCGATCCCCAGTTGCCGGGCCTTCCATAAAAACAAGTGGTCTTCGCCATAGGAGACGGTTTCCGGAAAGCCACCGATACGGTGGAAATTCTCCCGTGAGATGCAGAACCCTTGGTCTCCAAACGGAACTTTGAAAAACTCTGAGCGGATGCGGGCGCCCCATTGATTGAGTCTGATCATAGCAGAACGGCCGTCGTCCATGAAGCTTAGTCTGAAAAAGTGAAGCGCTTCAGGCCGCGCCGTCAGTGCCGCATTCAGTGTTTTCAGAGTTGCCTTACCGAAGCGGGAATCCGCATGCAGAAACCAGAAGAAATCACCGTTGGCATATTCAGCCCCGGCATTCAGAGCCGCTGCCCGACCAGGTCTGGAAGTAATCAACTTAAGACGCATACCGCCCAGTTTCCGGACCTGATCCCACACTTTCATCAGTGGTTTAAATTTTATGGAAAGCATCTGACCGGACAGTGCATCAGCCGGTCCGGAATATTGGAGAGATCCGGCATTTTCTGCGATACCCGCCGTCGAATAGACCAACAAAAGCTCTGATGTCCGGGGTAGTTTCCTGACATCATCCAGGAGAGTTCCCACAAGATCCTCTTCAGGACCCAGAGGGACAATAACGGAGACTCGTTTCAACTGAGGCAAAAGAGTCTTACCGGATTTATGATCTTCAGTACTGCGCCTGTTAGTTGTCAGCAAGTGAGGACCTTTAACAAAGTTTTTTGGTCCGGATTTAGAGAATCCTCAGGCGATACGAGAGCATACTTTAGGCTTGTGCGGCATTCACAATCCGGTTCCGGGTCCGGACTTTCCAGCAGGGCAGCCAACAATTTCTTCACCTTAATGATGCTGCGTCCATAAGTTTCGAAGACCTGAGCCACTGACGCATGCTCTTCCGGATCATCCAACCAGCAGTCATAGTCGGTGATTACTGCGATGGTTGCATAACACAGCTGAGCTTCCCGGGCTAAAAAGACTTCCGGTATATTTGTCATTCCCACCACATCACAGCCCACTACATCTTTCAGATAAAGGCTCTCGGCTTTCGTACCCAGGCGGGGTCCCTCAACACAGGCATACGTAATCTCTGTTTGAAGTTTTATGCCAATTTTTTCACCTGCTGCTGCAAGGAGTTGTGATAAATGGGGACAAACCGGATGCGCCGTTGATACATGGGCCACGAGACCATTTCCAAAGAAAGTATGTTTTCTAATTCCCTTTGTGTGGTCAAAATATTGGTTAGGGACTACAAAATCCCCCATCGCCAGATTCGGATTCAAGCTACCCACCGCAGAAATCCCGAGTACCCGGGTGACGCCGGCTTTCTTAAGGGCAAAAATATTGGCTCTGTAATTAACCTCTCCCGGCAGGAGTTCATGATTGATGCCGTGACGGGGAAGGAAGATCACTTCCTGGCTTCCGAGGTAACCTGCAATGAGCGCAGCCGATGGTTTCCCAAAGGGTGTTGATATATCCAACGTTTCAGTTACCTGAAGCTTATCGATCCCGTAAACCCCCGTCCCACCTATGATACCTAACATAGTTAAAGTATTCCTTTATTTATAATATTGTATTTGCTTTGTCTATTTTACGCACCTGTCAGCAGCAGCTGCCGTCAGCGGTGGTTCTGTTTACCGCCACTGGCTCCTCTGGCCCACACGGAAATTTACCATAGTGAGTGGAAAAATCTCCAACCACCTGAAAATATTTTCCGTATCGCGACAGCGTGAGCATTTTTGCCGTATTACCACAAACCGGAACAGGAAGCCCTTTTTTAAATACGTGATGGTCATCAAGATGAAATTCATGCGGCGATTCCGGAAGGGTTCCGTTATAAAAAGCCACGTGTCCGTAATTCTCGCAAATATCCTCAAAGTCAATCTTAAAAGTGCGGATGGTGAGCGACCGGAAGTCGATCATCCCGATTTTGGATATGATCGCTTCATCCCTTAACTCTACCGGATTATCTGTAACAATGCGATAATCCTGAATACCTAGCTTCAGCAGCAAGCGTCTGAAATCTTCGTGATACAAGGCTCCACTGAGACATTCGCCGATGAGAACCGGATCGTTCCGGAGTGTTGCCGGTACCCGTCGTGACGCAAACACATCGGAGAAATACAGTTCGCCCCCGGGTTTGAGTATGCGGAATATCTCGGCAAATACTTTTGCTTTATGAGGGGAGAGATTGATCACACAATTGGAAATTACCAGATCAACGGAGTTATCTCCAAGGCCGAGACTTTTCAGATCCTCAATATAACCCAGGTGGAACTCTGTATTCTTTTTATCATAGCCATAAATATTGCGATGATAATCCTCAAACTCCCTGGCAACGGCAATCTGGTCCCGAGTCATATCTACGCCAATAACCCGCCCTGCTTCCCCCACTAGCTGAGCCAGCAGATAGCAGTCAACTCCGGAACCGCAGCCCAGGTCAAGAACTGTCAACCCTTTAAGAGCATTAGGAATCGGCGAGCCACAGCCGTAATACTTCTTCACTACTTCCGGATGAATCCGGTCTCGCAATGGCTTAAGATAAGCAGGAGCGGATGCTGTCGTGCAGCAGGCTCCCGTTTTCAAATCTTTACTTTCTTTCAGCGTCGTTCCGTAATAGCGTTGTACATCTTGAATGATCTTTTCAGAAACTGCCACGTAAAACTCTCCTAAAATTGAATAATGTTCCGGAGTAACGATTCATTTTTCTCCCCTTTTAGCACCACTTCCCCGCCGCACGAACTGCCGGCACCGGCTGTACATCCGAAACAATGTCGGCCGCAGGTAATGGGATAACCGTCCAGTGTTTCCAGACCGTCGATCTCCCACACCGTGGTTGTCTGGTTTCCAACGGGCAACTCCAGCATTTGATTAAAATCGCAGTCATAAATGTGCCCACGCCAATCTACCGAAATCATCTCCCGGCACATCACATTCAGCGCTGCTACAGGATTAAAATTCTCCTCAAGCAGTCCCATGTATTTATCGTAAAGCCCCTCTCTTTCAAGATATTTTTTGAAGCGCTTAATGGGCATATTGGTGATAGTGAAGAGTTCATTGAACTCAATTCCCCAGTCACGATAAAGACGTTCTTTGTAATCCTTTTGAAGCTTTGACTGATCCGGCGGCAGCGAGATTCCACCCGGATTATAAACCAGGTTCAGAATCAGCCCCATACCGGGTTGTCCAAACCCCAGATCATTTAACTGCTGCAATGCTTTAATACTTTTATCGTAAACGCCACCACCCCGCTGGGCATCCACATTTTCCCGGAGATAACAGGGCATTGAGCTATAGATTTCAACCCCGTGGTCGCGCAGGAATTCCGCGGTATCTTCCTGTCCGGGCTCCAAAAGGACCGTCAAATTACAGCGATCAATGATCTTCACCTTGAGACGTGTAAGTTCGTGTACAAAGTACCTGAAATAGGGATTGAGTTCAGGTGCCCCGCCGGTGAGATCAACTGTGCAAAGCGTTGTTGAAGCATCTATGAGGTCCAGTAACCGGTCAATCGTTCCCTTGTCCATAATCTCCTTCCGTCCCGGTCCTGCATTGACATGACAATGCAGACAGGCCTGGTTGCACAGTTTACCGAGATTGACCTGTAGAGTTGAGACCCTGCGGCGGGAGAAGTCCACGCCATGTTTTTTGAGTAACTGCGAAAATGCGGTTCCATTCTGTTTCATTGAGATTCCCTGTTTTGATTCTGTGTTGATAGTTTCCATCGAATTAGCGGCGCCAGGCGTGGAATTTTTTCACTAATTTCAGAATAGACTCCGGAGCGTGGGCTTTCTTCCAGACACCAGCCGCGGCCTTGTTGGCTTCTCCGATGGTCGGATAGACATGGATGGTACCAAGAATTTTGTTGAGGCCGATATTGTATTTCATAGCCGTAATATATTCTATGATGATGTCACCTGCATGCGGTCCTGCGATGGTGACACCGAGAATTTTATCCTTTCCGGGAACCGTCAGCACTTTTATAAATCCTTTGGTCTCTTCATCGGCAATGGCCCTGTCAAGTTCATCAAACCCGTACTTCGTTACTTCATAATCTACACCCTGGTTTTGGGCCTCTTTTTCATTCAGCCCCACTCTGGCTACTTCCGGGTCGGTAAAGGTCGTCCACGGGATGACCCGGTAATCCGCTTTGAATTTTTTAAAAGGGCTGAACAAAGCATTCACACTGGCATACCAGGCCTGGTGGGCAGCAAAATGGGTGAATTGATAGGGTCCGGTCACATCTCCCACGGCGTAAATATTGGGGTAATTAGTACGCAGGAATTCATCCGTTTCGATGGTTTTATTCGGCCGGAGATGAATCTCCAGATCTTCCAGTCCATAGCCGCTGACATTGGCCCGCCGGCCGAGAGCCAGCAGAATCTCATCGCATTCTATCCTGACCGCTTTACCCTGATGTTCACAGATGACGATCTTGTTGCTACTTTCGGTCTTAAATTCAGTGACCCGGTGGTTTTTCAGCACTTTTATCCCTTCGGAGGCGAACTGTTCGCAGATGAGCTCGCTGACATCGTCATCTTCACGGGACAGTACGCAGTTATAAGCTTCTACCTGTGTAACTGTACTGCCGAAGCGTGCAAAAGATTGAGCCAGCTCAGATCCGATTGGTCCGCCTCCCACGATTACCAAACGGCGTGGCAGTTTTCGCAAACCCCAGACGGTATCGCTGGTGAGTGGTCCGACTTGCTCAATTCCGGGGATATCAGGTATGAAAGGTCCCGCTCCTGCAGCGATGATAATATTTCTCGTCGTGAGAATATTTCCTTTCACCTCTACCCGGTAGGGGTCAATTATCTTCGCAGCGCCTTCAAAAACTTCAACGCCAAGATCCGTATATCTTTCGACAGAATCGTGGGGTTCCACTGTTCGAATAACTTTCTGTACCCTCTCCATGACCTGAGCAAAATCGAACTCAACGGATGTGGCATTAAATCCCCAGTCCTTTGCTCTCTGCGCATAGTGGAGCATTTTTGCCGACCGGATAAAGGCTTTGCTGGGGACGCAGCCTGTGTTCAGGCAATCTCCCCCCATTTTATTTTTTTCGACGAGAGCGACCTTCGCTTTAACTGCTGCGGCAATATAAGCCGACACCAATCCACCCGAACCTGCACCGATCACAACCACATTGTAGTCGTAACCCGAGGGTTTTTTATATCGCCGGAGATATTTACGGGATTTTATGATCGTGATTATTTTCTTTGCAATCAACGGGAATATTCCCAATAACACAAAAGAACCGAGAATAGCCGGTGAAAGTATCCCCGATGGAGATTCAAGTTTTGCAAGCTGCGTACCGGCATTCACATAAACCAAGGTACCGGCCAGCATACCTATTTGACTGGTCAGATAAAAAGTCAGGGCTTTCATCTTGGTCAAGCCGAGGACCAGATTGATCACAAAGAAGGGAAAAACCGGTATCAGACGCAGGGTAAAGAGGTAAAAAGCGCCTTCTCTTTCGATACCTGCATTGATTGACCTCAAATTCCCGCTGAACTTTTTCTCGATGGCATCCCGGAATAAGTAGCGTGAAACCATAAAGGCCAGTGTTGCACCGATGGTACTGGCAAAAGAAACCACAACCGTACCGGTCAATACGCCGAAAACAGAGCCGGCGGCCAGGGTCATGATAGCCGCCCCGGGGAGCGACAGGGCCGCCATGACCACATAAGCCAGAAAATAGGCGCCGATGGTCCCCAAGGTGTGTTGAAGATAGAACTGCTGAAAATCTATCTGCCGGCTTTTCAGATAAGCAAAATTAAAATACTGTCCCAGGTCAAATTTGAAATAACCCACAATAACGACGGTGATAATACCGAGAATAATTAATTTTTTATAGTGATGTTTCATTAAAATTCTTTCTGCAGGGGTTCCTTTTTTATCTGTTTTCCGATCATTTTACTCTTGTCTTCAATCTTAATTTATACTGCTTGTATAAGACTTAAATGTCAATCAGATGACAGATTGCAAATCAGGAATATTTTTTATCGTGAAATAATCCGAAAGTCTGCTCGGGTTACAAAGAGTATTAAAGCGGGGATTTTTTTAGAGTGTTTTAGGGCACTCCCGGGTGTACCGGTTTAGAAATCTTATATTAGAGAGCGTTTTCTATGCCCGGGACCAGTCATTCTTTTTAAGATAGCGTTCGAGCGCCTTCGGCCGGTATGTCTCATCCTTGTCATAGCGTTCCTTCACACTGTGGTGGATGGGAGTTGATTTCAGAATTCTCCTCACCCTTTTGCCAAGTATTTTGTAGAAACCGTCATATTCTTCATGTTTATCGGCCAGGGGATCTCCTTTAAGTCCTCGCTGCAGATGCCGTTCAAACTGCAGCCCGCTCTTTTCAGCCTCTCCGATCATCCACTGCAAGGGGATGTCCGACAGGAGACGCCGGCTGCGATCAGGCTTGTAACCGCCGCCTACATCTGAATGAACTCCCGCAAACCAGACCTGCTGCAAATCCAGCCCGGTCCTCTGTTTCCAGATAGTTGGTTTGAAGTCTGAACGCATTTCATCGATGGCAAGAGCATGTCTGGCAATGTCAACATTAGGTCCTATTTTTGTATCGTGAAAGAGATGTTTCTCATTTAAAAAGCCCAACATTCTCACAGGAATCCCCAAAGCACCCACGGTATCCCAGACACCAACAAACCGGATGCGCAGGGTCTCGCCGATGGAATATTTCCGCCGGAAATTGACGGAGGTCTCATCTTTCGGGTGAATTTTCCGGTCTTTATAAAGATCGAAAGCCTGTTGAATCCGCCTGGCCTCAGAGCGTTTCAGGATACCGCAGTTATAAATAAAACCTGAAAGGCTGCGCACCGTATAGGCACCCCGGCTGAAACCAAAAAAGTACAGGTCGTCACCAATATCATAATTTTGTACGATAAAACGGTAACTGTCCATAATATTCTTGTTGATGCCCTCGCCAAGGGCTCCGCCTTTGACACTGCCGTAATAAGACCCCACACCCCAATCGTAAAATACCACCTGGTCTGTTCCGGCGCTGTCGCGGGGTGCAATGCCTCTGGCAACTTTTAAAACATTGGTGGGAGAATCTTTTTTCAGATCCTTTTCAGGCCTGTTCCAGGTTCCATCGGCGCAAATGACAATACGTTTCATACTTTCCTCCTGATTTTCATTGCTGCTCCTCCTCTTAAATTGTAATCTCCAGGGCTATATTGGCCACAACCCCTTCCAGTGGTGCCCATATGGGTTTGAAAACGGGGTTGGCAACGGTCCCTCCAACAACCGATTCGTACCTGGATTGCCTGATATCGAATACATTCTCAACATTACCGATCAGTATAAATTTCTGAAATATCCTTTGACCCATTATCCCAACCGTCCAGTAATCGGGAGTCTCATCATTCGGGGAAACAAATTGTTTACCGGTATAAAATGCTTCTAAACCGGTTCGCCATTTGGTTTCTTCTTCAAAGGTTAGCGTCAGATTCAATTTTTGCCTTGGTGTTAGATCAAGTTGCCGGTGAGATTTCCCGGCGATACCGTATATCCTCGTATATGTGTAATCAACGAAGAGTACAAGCTCATCCAAGGATATCTTCAGGTTGGTCTCAAAACCCCGGGATGTCACCGATGCGGGCGTATTTTCATAAATGAGAATACCCTCCGAGAGGGAATCCTGTCTTGACGAAATATAATGATTGATTTTTGTATAATATACGACCGGATTCAACGTTAAAAGAAACTGCCCCATAAAAAACTTATAATTGATGTCCCAGTTCATTCCATATGAGGTCTCGGGGACGACGGTTTCCGAAACAGGCCTGACACCTTTGAATGCCATTGATTCAGCTTCAGAAGTAAATACAGTAGGAAGTTTGTATCCTTCGCCATAACTAAATCTGCCGCTCAGGCGATCTGAATAATTGTAGAGAACGGAAAAATGGGGTAACAGAAAAACTCCGTAATTATTGTTATAGTCAGTTCGGATGCTGCCGTTAAGGCTGACTCCGGGGGTCAGCTGCCAGCTGTCCTGCAGGAAAATTCCCGGTGTACTCAATGAATAATCCAATGAGTATTCTGTTGGTCTGACTGGTGAATCTTCAATAAAGGAATCCGTTGATAAGTTCATACCGGACACAAAAGTATGAGATCCTCTTTTAGCCAGAAAGGAAATTTCATTAAAGACAGAAAGCTGCCGGCCATCGAATTCTATATCGGGAACATAAATTTTTCTGGAAAACCTGTTAATGCTGTTTTTGAAGACTAGACGATCTCCGTTCAGCCATCTTCGACTAACTTCGAGATTTGACAGATACCTCCGGGTCTTGTTTTTCTCGAGAAAACCTGAGGAGAACCCCGAGTTATGTTCAAGGGTGTTAATATCCCCGCCCCGACGCGTATCGACTGTCGCGGTAAGCCCGAACGATAATAGGGTCCCTGCGTTCATGAAATAAAATATTTTTGGATTTAAAGTGGTCACTGTAAACTCAGGAATATCTGTAAAGCCGTCTTTATCAACATCGAAAGCCCTTTGCCGGCTGCGACTCACCAGACAGGTCACACCGAGTTTACCGGTTCGCTTTGAATAGTAAGTGCTGATGTCACTGCCGCCCTTATGCGTGGCGTTAAAAATTGTATTCCATTCCCGTTCAACTGTCGGTTTTTTTGTGATGATGTTG
>JAADGM010000063.1:20573-32978 GCA_013152375.1 FCB group bacterium
CGACAATCCGCCGGAAAACCCTGAGTACATTGGAAATCCATCTTTCAGCAATTGTGTGTATTTTCCGTCAAGACCCTGTATTCTGAAGCTGACATTCCCTGATGCTGCAGAGGTTTGCTGGATCTGGATGCCGGTTGTCTCTCCCAGCAGCTTTGCAATGTTTCCCGGTTTTATGGCTGTTTCTTCGCGAACCTCTTCGTTACCCAGGACTTCTATGCGAACGGGCTCATCTTTCAGAACACCATTCGTGCGGGTCGATTTTATTTGAATGGGCGTTGATGATAATATAACCGGCTCCAGATAAATCATGAGAGACTTTTTGGATTCAGTACCTTTAAACGAGATAATCTTTTTCTGGCTTTTGTAGCCGATAAAGGAAAATTCAACTATGTAAGTGCCTTCGGGGATATGGTTAAGATAAACTTCTCCTTTGTTATCACTCATTGCACCGGTGTTCAGATCCGTAATCAACACATTCGCACCGGACAAGGGATCCCGGGTTGCTTTGTCATATACGACTGCATAGAGGTTATTTTGTCCGAAAGTCATTGATGTGATGATCGCAGTAGCAAATATAAATATTTTCATAAGTTCTCCAAATTGATATCCGGTTCCCTTGTAAAGTGTATAAAAGAAGTTAAAGTTCCGTGCCCGGGTAAGCAGTTAGGATAGGAATCTGATAATAACTTAGCTTGGGATAATGGCATTCTGATCCCATCTAAGGAATAGAACGGTTATCAAGTATAACGGAAAACCTCCTTCGTGTCAACCGGCAGGCATCTGCTCGTTTAGACAGTCAAGATGAATTCGCTCTATAGATCGGCTCAGGTTTCCCCATCGAAATAATCAACAGCATCATCTGCCCTGGCAATATGTCTGAGTTTCTTATTCCGGTAATCCCCCACCATGGACAGGATCTTGTTGGAATCCGGGTATTCACAGATTTCATAAGGGTCCCGGGTACTCAGCGCCAGATATTTCAGGTCTGTTGTGCCGGTATTGATCAGCTGATGAGCCAGTTCACGGCCGCCGGGAGGACAGGCGATGATATCGTGGGTTTTTACGGGGTATTCCTTTTCGCCAAAGCGCAGAAGTCCTTCTCCCGAGAGTATGAGAAACATCTCTTCGTTGATCTGATGATTGTGAAAAGGACAGGCCTTTTTTCCCGGCGGTACAATAGTCAAATTATACCCCAGTCGGCTTGCTCCGATCAGATCACTGACAAGGGCATATTTTGCCTGGAAGGAACCCTGGCTAAGTTCGTTGAATTGATCCAGATCATCCAGATTTATAATAGGCTTCATAAGTCCTCATTTATTATGGGTGATTGCTTACCGGGACCTGCAACCGGGTAATATTCTCTCCAACGGGTTCGTGGAACCTGTTGCATAATCGTATGTGACACCGGCGGGTCCTGCTGAAATTTAAGTTCCTCTGCGGTTATTCGGGAATCATTCAACTCGTCGGCTGCAGTATCGATCGAGATATTCCTGACAGGCCGCGACGGGAAATGAGAACTGCTATGGGTATGCAGACCCGGAAAATATACGCATGGAAGAGTACCCCCGGCAGGAATCGAACCTGCATCAAAGGAACCGGAATCCTTCATTCTATCCGTTGAACTACGGGGGCAACGGTGTAAAACTAACGGGTTTTAGTTTTGGCTATCAAACAAATTCTCGGCAGCTGTCACAGTATTGTAAAGCAGCATGGTGATGGTCATAGGTCCCACGCCTCCCGGTACCGGTGTAATGGAATTTGCAATGCCCCGGACACTCTCAAAATCGACATCGCCCGTGATGTGATAACCCTTTGCGGAGTCATCGGCAATCCGGTTAATGCCTACATCAACGATGTCCACACCCGCTTTGAGCATGGAGCCGTTTATCAGCCCCGGTACGCCTGATGCGGCAATCAGCAGGTCTGCCTGCCTTGTGAAGCGGGCAATTTCCGGTGTGGCAGAGTGACACAGCGTAACCGTAGCGTTGCCGGTTTTTGACTTTTGAGACAGCAGGGCAAACAAAGGCTTGCCAACAATGTTGCTTCTGCCGATAATGACCGCATGCCTGCCTTTTACCGATATTTTATAATACTCAAGAATTTTAAGAATTCCATGGGGCGTACAGGGGATAAATCCGGGAGCACCTTCCAATAACTTGCCCAGATTCACGGGATGGAAACCGTCCACATCTTTCTCCGGCAGGATGCGGTAGAGGACTTTTTTTGTATCAATATGATCCGGTAACGGCAATTGGACCAGTATGCCGTGAAAACGTGGATCCCGGTTCAGATCTTCGATCAATTTCAGGAGTTTGGCTTCCGGGGAATCGCCGGAAAGACGAAAAGTTTCAGAATGGCAGCCGGCTATCCGAAAAGCCTTTTCTTTACTGCGTACATAGATTTGTGATGCCGGATTTTCACCAACCAATATGGCAGCCAGTCCGGGGGTGATGCCTTGCTCTTTAAGCTCGTTGATCCGCTGAGCCAGTCCGGTTTTTATTTCAGCGGCAACCGGTTTGCCGGCAAGGAGGATTGTTGGGATTGGCCGGGGGGTCACTTATCTTCAGTTTTATGAATCTGCTCCTCGACATATTCCCGGATGGCAATGGTCTTTGCCTCAACCCGGGTTGCCAGCTGCCTGCGTTTTTTCTGTTCGGAGAATAGTTCGTCGGTGATGTTCATTGAGACAAGTATTGCAGTCCGGAGTTGAGATTGGGAATCGGGAGATGATTTTTCGATCTCATCCATTTTCTGATTGACATAATCTGCAACGGAATTGAGATAATCCGCATTGGCGGAAGTTTTCAAGGCATATTCCTGCCCTGCAATGGAAACCCTTACTACATCCAAATTTTTTGACATGCTCCCCCCTATCTTTGGACAGCCTGATGTTGCCGGGCCAGATTCTTGATAATTTTTTCTATGAGCTTATCGACGACCTTAGCCTGCAGGCTTTTCGTTTCGGATTGAAAGATCAGACCGAACGCCAGGCTTTTTTGATCCTGTCCCATCTCATCACTTTCGTATAAATCGAAAAGAGTAATCTCTTTCAGCAGGTCACCACCCGCGGACCGAATCGTCCTTAGTAACTGTTCTGCGGTGACAGTTTTCTTCACCAGAATTGCGATATCTCTATGCACAGCCGGATATTGACTCGGGGCTGTATATTTTTTAGGTGCAACCTGCAGGGCCTTTGCGATATCATCAACCCTCCCTTCGAACACAATCACATCTTCGTCCCCGATATCGAACAGGTCTTTAATCTTCCTGTCCGGGTAGCCCAGTACACCCAGAGGATGCTTGCCTGAAAATATGGAAACGGCAAACCTGAAACCTTTTGCTTCTGCTTCGGCCATTCTCAGTCTTCGGCAGCCCAGTTGTGAAAAGAGTTGCAGGAGTTCACCTTTTATGTGGAAAAAGTCCGCGGCCTGCAGTTTTCGCCAGTGTTGAGGAGTCTTACCGTACCAGGCCATTCCCAACCTAAAGCACTCCAGACTTTTCGTAGCACTATCCTCGTGGAATTCGTGAACTGCTCCAAATTCATATAATTTAAAAAAGCTGCTTCGACGGTTTATGTTAAAAGCAACAGCCTTCAGCATACCCGGCAGCAGAGAGGTCCGTAAACAGGCCATTTCAGAACTGATAGGATTCGTGAGTTTAACAGGCCGGACATCCGAGAATAGGGAGGTCTCTGTTTCAGGTACTAGACTGTTGGCAGTGTGTTCGTTGAATCCCAGGGGATGCAGTAAGGTTCTGATCTTTTTATCAAGTTCATGTTTATCTGGAATGAAAGCAAGGTAACTACCCGAAAACCGGCCTGAAATGGGTAAATTATTATAGCCGAAAACCCGGGCAATTTCTTCAATCAGATCCACTTCCCTTTCAAGATCATTACGATAAGAGGGAACATTGCAGAGATAGTCATTCCCCTGTTTCTGAAAGTCAATTGAAAGAGCAGAAAAGATCTTTTCAATTTCTCCGGTGGTAAGTTCGGTACCTAAAAGCCGGTTGCAGCGCTCTGTAGAAAAAGTAATCGTGGTTTTTTCAAGCGGCTTGGGATAATTATCGACAATTCCCCTGGTGACCTCTCCACCTGCAACTTCGGCGATCAGAGCTGCCAGTTGATCCAGCGATCGGGTTACATTTTCAATATCGGTCCCCCGTTCAA
This sequence comes from FCB group bacterium, assembly GCA_013152375.1. Lineage (GTDB taxonomy): Bacteria > Fidelibacterota > Marinisomatia > SCGC-AAA003-L08 > JACNLC01 > JAADGM01. Next base: position 24,742 of record JAADGM010000063.1, read on the forward strand.
AACGATGCGAAGCTTCAGTTGCCAGGTCCAGAGACTTAGCGCCTTTGCGTATGACAGCCGGGTCAAAATAAGCGCTCTCAATGAGAATATTTTGCGTGTTTTCAGAAATACCGCTGCCCAGGCCACCCATAATACCGGCCAGGGCAACAGGTGTCTTTCCGTCGCAGATCAGCAAATGGTGAGCGCCGAGTTCTTTAACCGTTTCATCCAGAAGTGTGATCTTCTCACCCTTACCAGCTCTGCGCACGACAATTTCACCGGATTTGATTTCATCCAGATCAAAGGTGTGCATGGGATGTCCCGTATCCATGAGAATAAAATTGGCGGCATCTACTACATTGTTGATGCTTTTCTGGCCGATTGAGGTCATGCGGTCCGCCAGCCATTGGGGCGATGGTCCGACCGTAACACCATTCACTATCCGGGCAGCATATCTCGGGCAGCCTTCAGGGTCGGAAATCGTCACTTTGATCAGATCTTTCGTGGCTTTAACGCCTTCCTTGAGTGCTGTTTTACGGCTACGGATTGGACGGCCTTCAATGATACTGATCTCCCGGGCAGTTCCCAGATGGCTTAGACAATCCCCGCGGTCGGGCGTCAGGTCAATGTCAAAGACCGCATCCTGCCCAAAATCGAGTACTTGTTCGATTGGTGTGCCCAGGGCCGCCTGTGTATCGAGTATAAGTATACCTTTTTCATCAGCGTTGAAGCCCAGTTCTTTACCCGAGCAGATCATCCCTTCCGAAACGACACCCCGCAGTTTACTTTTCTTAATTGTAAACTCTCCGTCATTGAATTTCGCACCGACTTTTGCTACAGGGACATTAATTCCCTGCCGTACATTGGGCGCGCCGCACACTACCGAGTAGAGTTGACCAGCGCCAATATCCACCTGACACACGGAAAGATGGTCAGAATTAGGTTGAGCCTCGCAGGACCGGACATAACCAAGGACCACATCCGTAAATTTCAGCGGACTTACTTCGACAACACATTCCAGTCCCAAATCGGTGAGTTTGGTTTCCAGGTCTTCCGGTGTCAGGGTCGTACTGATATAGTCATGGATCCAGTTTAATGAAATTTTCATCAGAATTGCCTTAAGAATCTCACATCGCCCTCGAAGAACAGGCGGATATCTTCCACACCGAATTTCAGCATGGCAATTCTCTCAACGCCCATTCCAAAAGCGTATCCCTGCCAGACGGTGGGGTCGTAGTGCACAGATTTAAAAACTTCAGGGTCCACCATACCGCAGCCGAGGATTTCAAGCCACCCGGCATATTTACAGATATTACAGCCTTTCCCGCCACAGAAAATGCAGGAGACATCCATCTCTGCACTGGGTTCAGTGAAGGGAAAATAACTTGGGCGAAAACGTGTCTTTACTCTTTCTCCGAAAAGACTCCGGGCAAAATAATCCAGATCGCCTTTCAGATCGGCCATGGTAACGGCTTTATCAACGAAAAGTCCTTCTACCTGATGGAAAAGACAATAGCTGCGTACGCTGATATCCTCGTGCCGATAGACCCTTCCCGGGGCCAGGATCTTCACTGGCGGATCGTGTTCCATCATGTGATGGATTTGCGTATTCGAGGTATGTGTCCTTAACACTGAATCGCCAATGTAAAAAGTATCCTGCATATCACGGGCCGGATGATTGGGAGGAAAATTGAGCGCTTCAAAGTTATAGAAGTCCGTATCGATTTCAGGCCCGTAGGCAACCGAGAACCCCAGATGGTGGAAGATGTCTTTGATCTCCTCCATTATCTGCGTAATAGGATGAATACTGCCTTTGGGGAAAGGGTCGCCGGGAAGGGTATAATCCATATCTTCCCGCTTGTCTTCCTCCCCCTTTGCCGGGACGTTAGACAGTTTTTCAAGTTCACCGGTAAGATAGGTTTTCAGTTCATTGAGGGCCTGTCCTGCAGCCGGGCGGTCTGTGGCAGGGATACTTCCCATCTTGGAAAATAACCCTGCAACAAGTCCTTTACGCCCCAGATATTTTACTCTGATCTGCTCAGCATCACTCTCCCCTGCACGAACTTTCCGGGAGTCCTGACCGAACTGTTCCCGCAGCGTTTCGATGGCGGAATGGAGTGTCATTGCCTACTTGCTGACGGCGGAGTTGACAATTTCAGTAAAACTGTCGGGATGGTGCACAGCCAGATAGGCTAAGGTTTTGCGGTTCAAAGCCATATCATTGTTCTTCAAACCGGCAATAAGCTTTGAATAGGTCGTCCCGTTCAGGCGGGCTCCGGCGTTAATGCGTGTTATCCACAGTCTGCGAAAGCTTCTCTTTTTATTTCTGCGGTCACGGTAGGCATATAACAGGGCCTTCTGAACAGCATCTTTAGCGGTACGGTAATTGGATTTTCTGGTGCCAAAGTAACCTTTGGCCTGTTTGATGAGTTTCCGATGTCTTCTATGTCTCGGAACCGAACTGTTTGCTCTTGGCATGATCTCCTCCTTATGAAATAATCATTTTATTGGTTCTTTTGACCATCGCACTCGAAAGCAACGCTTTGGAACGGAGTCTTCTTTTCCGTTTCCGGGACTTCTTCGTCAGGATGTGTCTGGCCCCGCACTGATTGCGGACGATCTTACCAGAGCCGGTTTTCCGGAAGCGCTTGGCAGCGCATCTTCTTGTCTTCATTTTAGGCATGTTATGCTCCTTATCTTGGCGCCATGATCAAGGACATTCTACGTCCTTCAGTTTCAGGTGCCTTTTCTACTTTTGCTATTTCATCAAGTATCTCACTAACACGATTGAGGAGAGCCAGTCCCATTTCCTGCTTGGCCATCTCACGTCCCCGAAAGAGAATCGTCACTTTTAGTTTGCTTCCGTTTTCGAGGAATTTTTTTGCTTTTGTGAGCTTGGTAAGCAGATCATGATCACCGGTATTCGGTCTTAGCCGAATCTCTTTAACCTGCACAACGTGTTGTTTCTTCTTATTGAGTTTCTGTTTTTTTTGTTTCTCGTAACGAAATTTTCCGAAATCGAGAATTTTACAAACCGGCGGCTTGGCTTCCGGTGCTATTTCAACCAGGTCCATGCCGGCTGCAGAGGCTTTACTCTTTGCCTCTCCCAGGGATACGATTCCCACTTGTTTCCCTTCACTGTCGATCAGTCTTACGGATGGTGAGGTGATCTGATCGTTGATCCGGGTTGCGTCATTCTTTTGATTTATGTGGATGACTCCTTATTTTATTTTTTATCTCGTCTAAAGTCTCTGTCGTGAATTTATCCAGGCCAACTGCTCCCAGATCTCCCTGAAATCTTCTTCTGACGGACACAGTATCAGAGAGCATTTCTTTCTCCCCGGCAATCAGCATAATGGGGATTCTGCCGGTTTCGGCCTGACGGATTTTCGCCCCGATCTTTTCAGCACGGGCGTCAATTGTGACCCGTATCTCGGCCTCAAATAATTGATCATAAATCTTCCTGGCGTAATCCAGATATTTATCAGATATGGGCAGAACAGCTACCTGAACCGGGGCCAGCCAAAGCGGAAGATCTCCCTTAAAGTGTTCCAGCAGAAATCCGATGAAGCGTTCATGAGTACCCAGGGGTGCCCGGTGGATACAGAGCGGTGTTTTTTCACTGCCGTCGGCTGATACGTAGGTCAGCCCAAAACGTCTGGGTATGGCAAAATCGACCTGATTCGTAGCCAGGGTGAATTCTCTGCCAATGGCGGACCAGACTTCAACGTCGATTTTGGGTCCGTAAAACGCAGCTTCGTTCGGGATCTCGGTGAAATTAATGCCGCCTTCCGTCAGTGCTTCACGAACGGCCTGTTCCGTCTCAAGCCACAATTCCGGTTCGTTGACATATTTTTCTCCAAGACCGCTGGGATCGTGCAGACTCAGCCGCATCAAATATTTTTCGATCCCGAAAATTTCCAGATACCGTAAATACATCCGGCATACAGCTAAAAATTCTTCTTTGAACTGCTCAGGTGTACAATAGATATGAGCATCGTTCATCCTCAGACTGCGAACCCGCATGAGTCCGAACAGCTCTCCTGATTTCTCAAAGCGATAGCAGGTGCCGTATTCAGCCAGCCGCAGAGGCAGGTCCCGGTAACTGCGCGGTGAAGAAGCATATATTTTATGGTGGTGTGGGCAATTCATGGGCTTGAGATAATAATCTGTGCCATCCACATCCATCGCCGGGTACATGCTGTCTTTGTAATGAGCAAGGTGTCCTGATTTTTCGTACAGGATCCCTTTGGTCACATGGGGCGTGGCCACACGCTGATAACCGCCACGCCGTTCGGTTGCTTTGGCCAGCTTCTCAAGCTCTTCCATGATCACTGCACCGTTAGGCAGCCATAGCGGCAGCCCCGGTCCTACCTCTTCATCAAAGGTGAAAATACCCAGTTCCCGCCCCAGCTTGCGATGATCCCATTTCTTTGCTTCTTCAAGCATCTGCAGGTAACTTTTAAGAGCCTTTTTATCGAAAAAAGCAGTGCCATAGATGCGCTGCAGCATTTTATTTTTCTCATCAGACCGCCAATAAGCGCCCGAACTGCTGAGCAGTTTGAAGTACTTTATTTTTCCCGTTGAAGGGACATGCGGCCCCCTGCACAGGTCGATAAAGTCTCCCTGTTCGTAAAGTGAGATGGTATCCGCTTCATCAATATCGTCGATCAGTTCAACTTTATAGTCTTCGTTACGGGTCTTAAAAATATCCCTTGCCTTCGAACGGGGCAATTCCAAGCGCGTAACTTTAAAATCGGCTTTAGCAAGTTCTTTCATTTTCACTTCGATTGCGGCCAGCAACTCATCCGTGACCGTCTGTTCCATATCGATGTCGTAATAAAAGCGGTTTTCCAGGGCCGGACCGATGGCTATTTTAGCTGTAGGTTCAAGGGCTTTTACCGCCATGGCCAGCAGGTGGGCAGTACTATGCAGCAGAATTTCATGGGCTTCGGGATCCCTGGATGTGATAAGGGCAATTTCAGCATCGGATTCGATAGGCGTGGTGAGATCGATCAGTTTACCGTCGAGGCGGGCGGCATATGAATTACGAAAGAGACCTTCCCCGATTGACAGCGCGATGTCGCCCGGGGTAATTCCCTTCTCATATTGCTTCACTGAGCCGTCTGGTAATGTGACCTTAATCTGTGCCATAATATAAAAAGTGGTCGATACTTGACTTGAACCAGTGACCTCTACGATGTCAACGTAGCGCTCTAGCCACCTGAGCTAATCGACCAATTATTGAAATTGTTCTCAAATCAAGCCAGCAAAATTACGGCAAAAAGAATTATATCCAATAAAATAAACACAGTCTGGTCGAAGAATTTTTACACCAGAAGTGATTGACACATGTTCAACAGCAGCGGTGTGGGCTGATAAACCACCAAATCGGCATTTAGAACCACAGCTCAACCCAAATAGGATTTAAGACAGGGCCTGAATCAATCTCCGTTTTCTGCGACAATTCGTTTCACCTGCACCTTTGAATCATGATAATTTTACAGCCAAATTTTGAACCGCTTTCACAGCATTTAGTAAAAGGAATCTGGATTGAACAATAGTATCGGAATTCGTCGGGAAGACAAAAACATCTGGGAACGCCGGGTTCCCCTCATCCCCGCTGACGCAAAAGAACTCATCGGGAAATTCGGGGTTAGAATCGTTGTCCAGCCCTCTGATAATCGGGCTTTTACAGATGATAGCTATCGCGATGCCGGCTGCGACATTCAGGAAGACATCAACACGGCGGATCTCATCATTGCTGTGAAGGAAATTCCCGAGTCCCTGCTGCGTCCGGATAAGACTTATGTGTATTTTTCACACACCATCAAAGGTCAACCCTACAACATGAGTATGCTGCGGCGCCTGATGGAGCTGAAATGCAACCTGATCGATTATGAACGCATTGTGGACGAAAAAAATCGGCGTTTGATCTTTTTCGGGCGCTATGCCGGCTATGCCGGTATGATTGAGACCCTCCATGCTTTTGGTGAAAAATTAAAGCGGCAGGGAATATCCAATCCTTTTGAGGCCGTCAAGCAGGCCTATGAATACAACAGCGTAGAGGATGCTAAAGAGCATATCCGGGAGATCGGTCGCAGCATTACGGACCAGGGACTTGCTTCACCGGGTGTCTTTGGTTTCGCCGGGTATGGAAATGTTTCACAGGCAGCCCAGGAGATCTTCGATCTTTTACCCCACAAAGTCATCACACCTGCCGAACTTAAAACCGTTGACGAACAGGCCTCCGCAGATAATTATTTCCTGTATAAGGTCGTTTTTAAAGAAGCCGACATGGTTAAACCGACTGAAGGTGAATTTTTGCTGCAGGATTATTATGACCATCCTGAAAAATATGTCTCAAAATTCGAAGAGTATCTCCCGCATCTGACAGTGCTGGTCAACTGCATCTACTGGACAGAAGCTTATCCCCGGCTGATTACAATGGAATATCTGCGCAAGAATCCCAGTCTGCCCCTTGCCGTCATAGGAGATATCAGTGTGGATATCGACGGGTCCATTGAGGCAACCTACAAAGCTACTTACCCGGATATGGCCTGCTATACCTTTAATCCGACAACACTGGAATACAAGGATGCAATCTTACCGGACGGTCTGACCATCATGGCCATTGACAACCTGCCCTGTGAATTTCCCAAAGAATCTTCAGCCGCTTTTTCACACGTCCTGAAGAAACTGCTGCCCGAAATTATAAAAGCGGATTTCCAACTTCCAACGAAGGAACTGGAGCTCCCCTTTTCGATCAAGAAAGCCCTGATTCTGCATCGTGGAGAATTAACGGCCGATTACCACTATATGAAACAATACCTCACAACGGAGAACAAATGAAAAATAATATTTTAGTCCTTGGAGCAGGCCTTGTGAGCCGCCCGGGAGTTCGTTATTTACTGGATCATGAAAATTTAAATGTGACCGTAGCATCAAGGACAGTCAGTAAAGCCGAAGCGATCGTAAAGGGTTATACCAACGGCAAAGCGATTGCCCTGAATGTCGAAAATGCCGAAGAACTGAAACAACTCATCCTGGCAAATGACATCATCATAAGTCTGCTGCCCTGGGTACACCACGTTAAGGTTGCCAAACTTTGCCTCGACAACAACCGGGATATGGCAACCACCTCTTATGTCAGCGATGAAATGCGTAAACTTGATACACCGGCAAAGCAAAAGGGATTATTATTTCTCAACGAAATTGGTGTCGACCCAGGGATAGACCATATGTCAGCCATGCAGATCATCGATTCCGTGGAGGATGCAGGCGGAAAAGTACTGCACTTTTATTCTTATTGCGGCGGTTTACCAGCTCCGGATGACAATGACAATCCGTTCGGGTACAAGTTCTCGTGGAGTCCAAAAGGAGTGGTCCTTGCGTCAAGAAATTCTGCCAGGTTTTTAGAAAACGGTGAAATCGTTAATATCGAAGGCAAGAACCTGTTTTTAAATCCCCGGACCGAAACTGTTGACGGACTGGGGGAATTTGAAGTATATCCGAATCGTGACTCATTACCTTACAAGGATATCTACGGTCTGAAAGATGCCCTGACCGTCATGCGGGGCACTTACCGAAATCTGGGTTGGTGTGCAACTTTAAAAGCTATTGTGGATATCGGCCTTGTTGATGATACACCCAGGGATAACATCAGTCAGCTGTCATGGCATGATCTGATGGGCAGCCTGGTGGATGGCAAGGGGAATGGTGATTTGCGGCTGGCCACGGCAAACAAGCTGGGGATCGGTCGAGACTCGCATGTTCTTGACCGGCTGGAATGGCTGGGAATTTTCAGCGATGAACAGGTTTCGGAACGAGATAATTATCTCGACATTTTAAGCGACCTTCTCCAGGAAAAGCTCTATTATGCCGACGGTGAGAAAGACATGTTACTCCTGAAACACAAATTCACTGTTGAAAATGCCGACGGTTCCAAAGATTTGATCACCTCAACCATGATTGATTACGGGATTCCCCATGGAGACTCTTCAATGGCACGAACCGTAAGCCTCCCGCTGGCTGTTGGCGTGAGAATGATGGCAGAAGGGAAAATAAAGCTCACGGGTGTACAAATCCCTATTACAAGCGCAATTTATGAACCGGTAATGGCTGAACTTGCTGAATTGGGCATAAAAATGAAGGAGACCAGGACCCGCATCTAAAACGGTTCCGCAATGCAGGCTCAGCAACAGGTAAAACCGGGATAAAGCCGGGTATTCCTGCCCGTTGCTGCACTGAGGTTACAT
>JAADGM010000063.1:33029-33328 GCA_013152375.1 FCB group bacterium
ATCAGAACCCTGTCTGACGGGCCCCGGAGAAGGATGTTACCGGTCGACCGCTTCGGTCTCCTGAAGAGTCAAATTCGTAGGTGACAGAATATCGTAATAGGAATTTTCATCCAAAAGGATTTTTGCGCTTTTCTTATAAACAATATCTTCTGACAGAGCAGCGCGAATCCGGCCCCGCTCCTGTGATAGAACCCTGGCCATTTCTCTCTGCAGACCATTATTGATCCAACGCAAATTGGGCTCGTGGAAAGGGTGTTTTTTCTTCCTGGTGTAATATTTATCCAGTTTATCGCTCAGAG
>JAADGM010000063.1:33360-58705 GCA_013152375.1 FCB group bacterium
CTTCGCAAGGAAGCCTCTTTTGGCTTTGGTCCTGAATTCAACCTGTTCGGCAAGAATATCCTTCATCTTGTTGAATTCCCGTTCACCCGGCTCATTGTAATCAAAGTGATATTCCTGCAGAAATTTTTCAAAATCATCGAGAATTTGCTGTGTAATATGAACAGGCTCAGAAATATTGTGCATGGGCACATAGGTCGCGGCGAAGGTGAGAAAAAGACCCTGACGCCATAGTTCCTGAACGAAAGGCGGGATTTTTTCCGGCTCAACAGTAACATCCGGGGTGATCCCTCCCCCTCCTTTAACAATACGTCCGCCCATGGTGTAAAAGGTGGAATCATGTTTATCGAGGCCGTCTGTAAGCGCACCATTTTTGAGATAATCCATTTTCTGGATCAGCCTGCCGGAGGGTGTATAATATTTAGCGGTAGTGATTTTCAATTTGGTGGAGTCATTAATTGAAAACATGCTCTGTACCAACCCCTTACCGAAACTTTTCTTTCCCACAATCACTGCCCGGTCCAGATCCTGCAGAACACCGGCAACAATCTCGCTGGCAGAAGCCGAACTATGATTGATCAGTACGGCAATGGGAATATCTTCCGATATCACCGGATTCCGCCTGGAGTACATTTCACGGTTGGACATCTGATTCCGGCCTTTTGTGGTCAGCAGCAACACATTCCGCGGCACGAGATCATCCAGGATCGTCAGAGCATTTCGAAGCAGTCCTCCGGAATTTCCACGAAGATCGATGACAAGTGCTTTCATGGTACCTTCATCCACCATGGTTTTGAGTGCGTTGTGAAAATCTTTTGAAGTATTTTTTGAGAATTTTGTGATTCGGATATAGCCTATACCGTCTGAATCAACACCTGCATACGGCACGTCATGCAGTCTGATATTATCCCTGGTAAGTTCAAAGACCAGCTTCTCCTTCGTCGATGGTCGCCAGATAGTGAGCTTCACCACTGAACCGATCTCACCGCGTATCAGGTCAGATGCATCGCTGATACTCATGCCTTTCGTGGCTGTGGAATCGATCATGATAATCTTATCACCGGCTTGTATCCCTTCGGAATAGGCCGGACTGTCTTCCATGGGAGAAAGTACGATCAGTGTATCCCGGCGGATGCTGATCTGGATACCGACGCCGCCATATTTGCCCCTTGTGAGCATTTCCAGCCGGTCTTTGCGGCTGCCTTCCAACAGAACCGTATAGGGATCCAGGGGTTTGAATAAACCTTTGATGGAGGCTTTTACAACTTTTTCCTGATCAATTTCATCCACATAATTATTTTTAAGTTTTTCAAATGAACTCTCGTACATATCCAGCAATTCTTGCGTCGGCACTGTGCTTTGAACGGATCGTGCACCTTCGGCAACCGATTTAGATTTATGCTGGGCAGACAAAAAGGCGGCAAAGATCAATACCAGGAGAAACCCGGTTTTAATAGTTTTCATAAATTTCCCTTTATATTTCAATTTAATGGTGAATTTGGGGCCAAATTTTACGCAGAATATAACTACAGAACACCTACGTATTTTTCCTGCAGGATGTTCCAGATTTGTTGAAATAATTCCCTCTCCTTGAGATTTCCGTTCATCAGACGGTAGCGTCCGGGATTTCCCCGGGCCAGTTCAATGTAACCCCGGCGGATCCTCTCCATGAACGCATCACCGCCGGATTCCATCCGGTCAGTGACTTTTATGCTTCTGCGACTTATGGCTGTAGCCACCTTGATATCGATGATGAACGTCAGATCCGGCTGAGTATCCTGCGTTGCGTAGTTATTGAGCGTCTCCAGAGTATTCAGGTCCAGTCCTCTCCCGAAACCCTGATAAGCCAGCGAGCTGTCGGTAAAACGGTCGCAGATCACGAACTTTCCTTCGCGAAGTGCCGGCAGTATCACCTCGGCTGTAAGCTGGGCCCGGGCTGCCTGAAACAGGAGGCTTTCTGCAGCGGCCGTGAGTTCGAGATTCTCTTTCTGCAGCAGAATTTCCCGTATCTTTTCGGATATCCGCGTACCTCCGGGTTCCCTGACGGCTGTGTATTGAAGGCCCAGAGCGTCAAACCGTTTACAGACAAGCCTGATCTGGGTGGATTTTCCCGAACCGTCGATGCCTTCAAACGTAATGAGTCTCTTCATCCCTGATAGCCTTCCCTTGCCAGGATGATCACGAATTCCCCGCGGATCTTTTTATCGCTTTTCCCGAAATGGCTCACGGCCTCACTCAGACTTCCTCTGAAGATCTCCTCATAGAGTTTGGTCATTTCACGGCAGACGGCCGTCTCTCTTTCACCCAATACTTCCAGCAGATCCTGCAGACTTTTGCTGACCCGGTAGGGAGATTCGTAGATTACCAGTGTGGCGGGGAGACCGGCCAGGAACTCCAGCCGCGTTTTACGACCTTTTTTACGGGGTAAAAAACCCTCAAAGTAAAAATGATCCGTCGGCAGTCCTGAAACGGACAGGGCGGCCGAAACAGCGGATGCACCGGGAATTGCGCGGACCGGGATCCCCTCATCGTGTGCAAGATGCACAATTCTATAGCCCGGGTCGCTGATACAGGGCGTCCCCGCATCCGAAACCAGTGCGATATTCTCGCCTCGTTTCAGCCTTTCGCAAAACTGTTCGGCTGCCCGGCCTTCATTGTGCTCATGATAGGAAAGCATGGGGGTATCAATTTGATAGTGTTTGAGTAATTTCCCCGTTTTTCGTGTATCTTCCGCGGCGATATGGTCCACTGTGTTTAAAGTCTCCACTGCCCGCAGCGTGAGATCAGCCAGGTTTCCGATAGGTGTGGCCACGACATAGAGAATCCCGCTCATCTATTTTAAAGTATCCAGAATCGCACGGTTCAAGAGTTCAATCACACGGTCCAGTTCGGCTGTCGTAACCGTCAGCGCCGGACGTAAAAGGATAGACCGCTCACCGTCATATTCCAGTATAAGTCCATTTTCGGCTGAACGCTCAAGAACTTCCCTCCGTTCTGTATCAGACGGTAAATTGAATCCTGCAAAAAGTCCCAGTCCCCGAACGCAGGTGACATAAGCCGGGAACTCCCGCTCCAGCCACGATAACTTCTCCAATAAATAAGTGCCGGTGGCCCGTACGACGGCCAGCATTTCGTCGTCCAATTGCCGCATAACGCGGAATAACCGTTCTGATATTTCCGATTTTTTCTTTTTAGCGATGGTCGTCTTTTTTAAAAGATAATGTATTCCAGTGTGAGTATTACCGAAGAGGATAACATCCGGTTTCAAATCAAAATGTTCAAAAGCCCATATCCTCCCCGTCAGGCCCAGTCCCGTGCGCCGTTCATCAGCAATAAGCGGTAATCCGGCATGACGGACCCGGGACTCAAATTCACCAAAGAAACCGGTTCCGAGAAGAAACCGCCCTGCGGGGATGAGGGGCTCAATTAAAATTGCCTTTGCGTTTTTCGCCGCCGCAAGTTCTTCACCGAGCATATCCAAAGCAATCTCTTCAGCGTTACGTCTGTCCGGAATAGCTTCCGGATTTCTAAAGTATAACTTTACCTCATGGTAGTTAACAGCCTCATTATAACCTTGTGTCGTGTGATCCGTCAGTGCAGATGCTGCTGCTGAAAGAGCTGCTTCCCCGCTTTCATAGGCCGGACTCAACTCATATTCTCCGGGCCATTCCGCTGCTGATGACCGGTCATCAGGCTGCCCAATCGGTTCAACGGGACTTTCAGCAGGATATCCTGCCATCAGCAGATAGGATTGATCAGCAGACCGAAATTTTATCCTGATACCCGTGCAACCTTCAGGATCCAGGTCATTCAGGTCAAAAGTGATATTAATTCCGGTCTGCTGCATTTTGCCTGTGTTAAAGCTCGAACTTAATACCCTGTGCAAGGGGCAATTCGGTGCTCCAATTGGTTGTATTGGTCTGCCTGCGCATATAGGCTTTCCAGGCATCGGAACCGGATTCACGGCCGCCGCCCGTATCCTTTTCACCACCAAAAGCTCCACCGATCTCGGCTCCCGAAGTTCCAATATTCACATTCGCGATCCCGCAGTCACTGCCCTCATGAGACAGAAATGCTTCCGTGTGCATGATGTTCGTGGAAAAGACAGCTGAAGACAGTCCCTGTGGGACGTCATTATGCAGGGCGATGGCTTCGTCAAAATCATCATATTCAATAATGTATAAAATCGGAGCAAAGGTCTCATCCTGGACGATCTGGTAATCATTCCGGGCCCTAACGATGGTGGGTTCTACGAAATGCCCTTCCCGATCTGTCAATACATTCCCTCCATACAGGATCTCACCACCTGCAGCCTTGACTTTTTCGAGAGCAGCCAGATAATTGTCAACTGCATCCTGATCGATGAGCGGTCCCATGAGCGTGGCGCTGTCAAGAGGATCCCCAATAGGAACCTGTCCATAGGCCTTCTTCAACTGAGAGACGAGGTCATTCACAATGGACTTATGCGCGATAATCCTCCGGGTAGAAGTACAGCGTTGGCCGGCTGTTCCCACAGCACCGAACAAAATGGCGGGAACAACCAATTTCATATTCGCAGTTTCATCCACGATGATGGCATTGTTGCCGCCCAATTCGAGGATGGTTTTACCGAGTCTGGCCCCTACTACTTCCCCGATTCGCTTACCCATTTTGGTCGAGCCGGTAGCCGATATCAAAGGCAGATTGGTGTCGTGTATCATCCGTTCACCGATGGTGGAGCCTCTGCCGATCACGAGATTAAAAATGCCTTTGTAGCCGTTCCGTTTAAGTACGTCATTACAGATGTTCTGCACCGCGATCCCGCACAGAGGTACTTTTGAAGAAGGCTTCCAAACTGAAATATCGCCGGCTATCGCTGCAATAAAAGCATTCCAGGCCCATACCGCAACCGGAAAATTGAAGGCACTGATGATGCCGACAATACCCAGTGGATGCCATTGTTCATACATACGGTGCCGGGGTCTTTCAGAGTGCATCGTGAGCCCGTACAACTGACGGGAGAGTCCCACGGCAAAATCGGCGATATCGATCATCTCCTGAACTTCACCGTCCCCCTCTGCTTTGATCTTTCCCATTTCCAGAGCAACCAGACTCCCCAGGAGGTCTTTTTTGGCCCGTAGTTCATTGGCCATTTGCCGAACGAGCTCCCCTCTCACCGGAGCGGGCACCATGCGCCACTCTTTGAAAGCGGCTTTGGATTCAGCGATGATGCGGTCGTAATCGGCTTCAGAGCACTGATAGACGGCGGCGATGGGTTTACCGGTCGTGGGATTTATTGAGATCAGTTCACCGGCGTCCGTAGTAGCTGACCATTCACCGGCGCCTGCGCAGGCGCCATAATTCTTTTCGTTAATACCTAATTCTTTCAGGAGATTTTCCACTGAAATTGATCCTTTCGTTTTGTTGATATCGTGTGATTGTATTATTCAGTAAAATTCGATACATCTGTTTAAGAACGCATCAAAAAACAGCGGTAAATTTAGGGTACCTGTTCTCACTAATCGAAGATTGAATTTTTTATCGGCCGGGAAAATCCGGGTTCAACTCAGAGATATCCCATTCGCTGTACGGACTTGTGAAGACAGAAGACAAGAGTGTGGTTCATATCCGGCGCAATCCGGCAATTGCCGACATAGAGGGATTTAATGTGTCGGATCACATTTACCGGGAACAAAAAATTTATTTTGTATTTGAACCCCGCAACGAAATCCGGATAAATTTAACACAACATGACAGCCCTAAAACAGATAGCGATAATCGTAGTCCTCGGGACACTCCTGGGATTGGTGCGTTTTGCCTTTACGGCAGACGATTTCAAACTGCTCAAAGAAAAACGTGTTCTCAAGACTGTGGCTGCCGACAGAGTTGACGGAACCGAAGTTGAACGGTACCGCATTCCTGATTTCATGACCGAACCCCTGGCCATAGATCTGCCCTTTGCCAAATCCCTCTTTGACGATAAGCTGGGTCTCTTTATTGATGCCCGGGATCCGGATGAATTTTCTGCAGGTCATATTCCAGGAGCGCTGAATATCCCTTATGACTATTATGAAGATTTTGAGGATGTGATCACAGCACTGCCCAGGGATAAGACCCTCATCACCTATTGCAGCGGAGGAGAATGCGATCTCAGCACTGATCTGGGCGATTATCTGTTCAATGAACGCGGTTTCACTTCGGTCCTGGTCTTTTCCGGTGGTATGACTTTCTGGGAGGAAGCAGGATACATCACGGAATGAAACGCTTCTTCTCAAACCCCAAATTAATACTGGCGCTGCGGATCATTGTGGGACTGCTGTTTATCTACGCCAGTGTCGATAAGATCATTGATCCGGAATCTTTTTCAGATATCATAGACAACTATCGTTTTTCTCCTGTTGCTCTGAGTAATTTAGCGGCGTTGATTTTACCCTGGATTGAGCTGATAGCAGGGCTTGGGCTCATCAGCGGGATATATCTCGAAGGCTCCAACCTGCTGCTCATGGGGCTGATAGTATTTTTTATTTTCCTGATGTCCCGGGCACTGGTGCTGGGGATTAACACACATTGCGGCTGCGGACTGCCTTCCATCGGAGTTTTGAAGGATGACCCGCGAGCGGAATTGTTCAGGCGTATCATCGAAGATTTCATCTATCTTTGCATGCTCGGCCTGGTTCAAATGAAGATTGTACAAAATAAAAAGGTGATTGAACATGAGTCGTTTTAAGTATTTATTAGTGCCTGCATTGCTGACCCTTTTCAGCTTCGGGCTTCAGGCCAATACGCTGAAGCACATTAAACTCATTGCCACAACAAATGTCAGCGGCGAAACCGACCCCTGTGGGTGAAAGAAGAAACCTCTGGGCGGTCTTGCCCGGAAAGCAACTGTAATCGATGAAACCCGCTCCGAAGGATATCCTCTCTTTATTGTAGATGGTGGTAACCTGTTTTTCAAACGGGACAAAATAGCAGGCGGTCCCTCGGGAGACAACGAAAAAATCACTGCTGAAACCATTTTAGAGTCTTATAATGTCATGGGCTGTGACGGCATGACCCTGGGATCAAAGGATTTTGCCGCAGGCCTGGATTATCTGCTGGATCTTGAGAAAAAAGCCGATTTTCCATTTCTTTCTGCAAATATCCGCAACACCGAAGGAGATCTGCTCTTTAAACCCTACGAGATCGTCCGTAAAGAAGACGTTTCTTTGGGGCTCATCGGCCTCACATCGGTTTTTTCCGTTGACGGTATTCAGGTTGACCCGCCAGTGGATGCTCTTTATTCAATTATTGATGAAGTCGCGGATAAATCCGATATTGTCGTACTGCTGTTCCATGCAGATGATATGGATGTGAAAAAAATCGAGAATAAAAATTTGCCCATTGATCTGGTGATACAGAGTAAATCCAGACGGCGTTCAAATGACGGGGGTGATAAAGCCATTCCGGTATTTCAATGTGGTGAGCGCGGAAAATACGTTTACAAATTTGAATTCGGTTTCGACAAGGACAATGGCAAAATTGTTGATGTTTCTACTTCGAAAAAAACAATCGAAGCTCTTGACAGACAATTGGCAGGACTGCTGCGAAAAACGAGTCCGGAAGTCAGTTCGGATGACCCGGAAATCCAGAAAGTAAAAGATGAAATTGCCGTCTTGAAACGCAAAAAAGAAGTTGCTGAAGCCGTCATCAAAAACGCAGACAATTATCTTACTTTTGAGAGAATTGAAATGGGGAAAAAGATTGCCGACCGACCGGACATTCTGTTAATTGTGGATGCCGGCAAGGCCAAGATAGCCGGCAACGGTCCGACGAAGCCGGCAGTGCCTTTTTCCAAGATACAGAATGCCAAATTGAAACCGGCGGTTCCTTATACAACAAAGCCACCGGGCAGAAATTGAAGGATTCCTTCAAAACGATTTGCTTTGAGATTTTAATTACATCTAAATTTTTACCCGTGGCAATGGAAACATTGCCACCGTTGTGCGAAAGTAGCTCAGTTGGTAGAGCGCAACCTTGCCAAGGTTGATGTCGTGGGTTCGAGTCCCATCTTTCGCTCGAAAGTCCTGAAACACGGACTTTTTCTTTGGGGCGTCGTAGCCAAGTGGTAAGGCACCGGTCTGCAAAACCGTTATTCACCAGTTCGAATCTGGTCGACGCCTCTCATAAGTTGCCGAGGTGGTGAAATAGGTAGACACAAGGGACTTAAAATCCCTCGGTTTTTTAAACCGTGCGGGTTCGATTCCCGCCCTCGGTACGCATGGCAACTCACACTCCATTCATCAGATTTACCTATACCGTTCTCAATCCCAATGGCCTACCTCAGCAGAACTCGTGGATTGTCAACTGTTCTTACATTGTTTCCATCGAAGCCAATGCTTCCAATGATCTCAAACTTTATCTTACCAATAATCAGGTCATCACCGTGAACCTCGGGTCTGATCTGGATGCCAATAATATCATGAACGAGATCCTCCAGATGAAAGCCACCGGACTGGAATACTCAGTGTATAAAATTGATTCCCTGGAGAAAACATAGCATATCATTATATTTTACAGCGAACTTTTCCTGACCAGCCACCATTTCAGCAGCAACCACATTTCATTGAATTATTTCCTCCATCAGAACCTTTCAGGGTGTAGGGCGTCTCATCTAAATTATATGGAGATGATATGATCTATATTATTCAAAGATCGGCTGTAATTATTTTTAAACGGTTTGTATTGGCGGCGGCCCTCGTGCTGTTGCTTGGCTGTGTGTATTACAACACTTTTTACAATGCGGAACAATCCTTTGGGAAAGCTCTCAAGATCATTGAAGATTCTCCTGCTGCAGATGACGAAGTACCCGCAGGAGCCAAGAAACTTCTGGATTCTGCGATTGAAAAGAGCAATATAGTCCTGCAGAAATTCCCTGAAAGCAAATATGTGGACGATGCCTATTATATCATCGGTCAGGCGAGTTTTTTAAAGGGGGACAATACAACCGCTGAACGCTATTTCAACAAACTGCTCTCAGAATATCCGGACAGTCCATATCAGGCGGAGTGCAATATCTGGCTGGCCTATGCCCATTTCAAAATGGGCTATGTAGATTCTGCCCAGACCCGTATCAAAGATATTTTAAATCTAGGAGAGACCCGTAAATCAGATAAATATCTGCTATATAAAATAATGGGGGAAATACAACTTGAAAAAGATTCCCTGAATAATGCCTTTCTTTATCTGCAAAAAGCCGCCGATTTTGCCAACACCGACAGCAAACGGTCCTATATCTACGGCAAACTTGTCTCACTGGCTGAAAACAATAATGACCTTGAATCAGCAATTGGTTTTCTCGAACAATTACAGATTTTTTCCACCAATGATCAGGTGAAGGAGGATGCAAAATTCAAGTGGATTGAATATAACCGTCAGATCGGAAATTTTAATATCGTTCTCGAGGAACTGGATAAAATGCTGCAGGACAGCAACAATGAGCGGCTGTATCTCACCCTTGAGCTGGAGCGCGCCAAAACCCTCATTGCAGGTCGTGATTTTGTGGATGCGCGAATCGCACTGGATGATATACTGGCCAATAAAACCTATCAGCGAAAACCTAAAACAGCGGATGCCTGCTATTTGCTCGGTAAGCTGGCCTTCACTGAAGATTTTGATCTGCCCCTTGCACTGACATTTCTTGACAGCGTAAGCCGGATCAGTACCCGCTCGAATTACAAAACAGAAGTGCGCGACCTCACTAAAAAAATTGAAAAATATCAGAACCTGTTGGCCGAGTTTGACGCCGTTTCTTCCGCCGGTGTTCCCGAGGAAACAGAATCGTCGGTTGATGAGATGGAACCGGCACTTGCCGACTCGACGGACCGGATGCCGCTTGGATACCCCTCGGAACTATCGGATTCAAAATCAGGACCGGCAGCCACTCCGGATTCTCTTCTGTTTACAGTTTCAGAAATGCTGCTATTTGAGTTCCAGCAAACTGACCGGGCTCTCGAGTATTATCAGGAACTGGTGAAAGACTATCCGGACTCTAAATTCGTTCCCCAATCCCTTTTTGTGCTTCAGAATTTTTCCAGGAACGGTGATGACCGTTGGGGGCAGATCCTGAAAGAGAGATTCCCAACGTCAGTATATGCGCTGGGATTTCAGGACTCCACTTTTGCCGCTTCTTCGTTTGATCCGCTGGATAGTTTGAGAGATGCCGCCTGGCAGCTCTTACCCGCCTCGCCGACTGATGCCAGAGCTGCCTTTGATGAAATTGCCACGAAAAATGAAGATGACCAGGCGGCTTATATAGCGGCCTTTATAACGGATAATTATCTGAATGATCTGAATGAAACCATTCGACGGTATCAGGAATTTTTAGAACAATATCCAGACTCCAAAAACACTTCGATCGTGACGAAACGCCTTGATGAACTCCGTGAAGCGATTGAAGAGCGGAAGGCTGCCGTAGTAGGCTGGGTTGATCATTATTACCGGAAATTGGGGATTCGTTCTGCAGATAGTACCCTTTTTGTAATGGGAAATGCAGACACCATCCTGACAGCAGCTAAATTGGATTCTATCTCCCTGGCTTTCGGCCCGTCCAGCGTGTGGTTTTTTGGGGATATGGAAAACGTATATCAGAAAACCATAACGGATTCTCTGGTAATTAAAAAAACTTTTCCCGAAGTCTCAATCGTCTCTGCGGATTCCTCAATGCTGGTCTATGCGGATGCGGATACATTTCTGCAGGCCTCCTGGCAGCAGACTCTGATCTTGTCAGCGGGGGCGAAATCACAGGATATCCGTTTTTCAAATGATTCTTTGCTGCTGAGTATCATGGACAATACACCCCTGTATGACATTCATGAGTTCGATGAGCAGTTGGCCTTGCTTGCGCCTGAGGAGGCTGCAGATACGACGCAGGTGGACTCCAGTGAGGTGGCCAGGCAGCCCACCATGGAAAACCCGGTATTAGATTCTGATACGGCGCTCATCCCCGACAGTGCACTATTCGCACAACCGCCGGCTGCCCAGCTTGTTGGTACTCCAGACTCGCTGTCTCAGCTGGCGGGCTCACCAGATACGGTCAAAACTGATTTTCAACCCGGTGAAATGACGGTCCCTGAAAAACCGGTTTTTTCTTCAGATTCCCTGACGGCCTCTGATAATTTACAGGCAGCCGGTGAGGAGGTTATCCAGCCATTGCCCGGTTCCGGGACACCGCCTTTACAACTTGCGGATTCGGCCGCAGTATCCGAAAAATCTGATCTGCCGGTTTTACAAGCCGACACGCTCCTTACCGGAAGGTCGGCGGATATCGGGAAAGACACTTTGCAGGTTTCAACAGGGGCTGATTCAGCAGCTGTCCCTGATTCAATGCCTGAATTTGACATGGGGAAAATCGATACGGTCGAAGTCAGCGAAATTTCAAAAGCTGACGATTCAATTTTGACGCCCGATATAACCGAACCCTCTGTGCCCTCCGAGACTTTTGACACGGTCTGGAAAAATTACCTCATCAAACCCGGTGATATGCTTACCGGTATCGCAAAAAAAGAATATCAGGATTATTCAAAATGGGTTGATATTTACGAATGGAACCGAACTGAAATCGGAGACAACCCCAATCTGATCTACCCTTTTCATGAATTGCGGCTGTTGAAAAAAACCACAGATGCCATTGAGATTGCCGCAGAAAGATCGGTGCATATTGTTCAGTCCGGTGAGACCCTTTGGTCCATTGCAGAGACGGTTTATCATGATCCCAGGGCATGGATCATTCTCTATCTCGATAATACCGAACTGATCGAGCAGAATAAGGGTCTGTTGCAGCCGGGCATGAAACTTGTGGTAAGGAGCAGTTTAAAGTAGCCATGTTTCAGGAGAAGTGCAGGGTAACATCCATCATACAGCGGTCAACTGCCCTGTGGGAGGTAAGTCTGCTCTCCCCTGCTATCTCTGCTGCCAGCCGGCCCGGGCATTTCGTCAACCTGCTGCCCTCTGACGATTGGAGTCCTCCGATGCGCCGCCCCATGAGTATTGCCGCCGTCTCCGGGGATATTTTCAGAATTATTTTCAAAATTGTGGGTTCGGGAACGGAGAAAATGCGCAGCTGGAAGCCCGGCCACCTGGTTGACTGCATCGGTCCGTTAGGAAATACCTGGACAGATTATGACGCGTATTTTCCATTGCTGGTCGGTGGTGGTGTGGGGATCGCACCGATACAGTTCCTGCATGAGGATCTAACTGCCGGCAGGATTCGTCACTCACTCATTGCCGGTGCCCTGACCTCCGGAGAACACCTCTTTAAGCACGATCCGGATTCCGGTGTCTGGCTCACTACAGACGACGGCAGCTGTGGTATTTCGGGGAATGTCATAATGGGATTGAAAAAGGCCATCGCTAAAATTCCCGAGAAATCAGAAGCACTAAAAATATTCTGCTGCGGTCCGCCTGCCATGAACCGGGCAGTCGGCGAATTTGCCCTTCAAGCCGGTATCCGCTGTGATATTTCCGTTGAAACGGTCATGGCCTGCGGTACCGGGATCTGCCAGGGTTGTGCCATTGAACTGCAGCAAATCGCTTCCGAGCTGCCAATCTATCGCCAACATTTTGCCCTCGCCTGTAAAGATGGCCCCATTTTCAGGGCGGAGCTGCTGTTTTAATGTTTCATTTTTCGTTCAAAGGACTCACATTCGACTCCCCTCTGCTCGCGGCCAGCGGAACTTTCGGTTACGGTGATGAAGTTGCCGACCTCATCGATATCAATCAGCTTGGCGGAATTATGACAAAGTCAGTTACCCTGCACCCCCGTGAGGGGAATCCACCGCCGCGCATTGCCGAGACTCCGGCTGGCATGCTGAACTCTATCGGACTGGCAAATCCGGGAGTTGACAGTTTCATCCGGGAAATACTGCCTAGGCTTTCTGCTCTGGAAACAGCGGTTTTTATCAATATTGCCGGCAGCACTCTGCAGGAGTATGTTGAAGTTCTGGATAAACTCGAAAAGACCGATGCTTTCTATGCCGGTTATGAGATCAATATCTCCTGTCCCAATGTCAAAAGGGGGGGCATGGCTTTCGGAATTGACCCGCGAACCACCGAGCGGCTCACCCGGCGCCTGCGTGAGCGAACCGATAAATGCCTGGTTATGAAACTGAGCCCGAATGTGACCCGTATTGAGGATATAGCCGCCGCCGCCGAAGCAGGCGGTGCTGACGCCCTGAGCGCCATCAATACCGTCGTAGGGATGGGAATTGATATTGAAAAAAGAACACCCCTGCTTCACACCGTTACAGGCGGACTCTCCGGTGCTGCTATCAAGCCTATCGCCCTGGCGCAGGTCTATAAAATTTCGCGGTCTGCTAAGCTGCCGCTCATCGGCCTCGGCGGCATTTCCAATTACAAAGATGTGATCGAATTCATCCTCGCCGGTGCTGATCTGGTTCAGATCGGAACGTTAAATTTTAAACAACCGGCGGCTGCAGTCAGAATACGGGAGGAACTGGAAGCCTGGTGTCTGAAAAATAATATCGCTAATCTTCATGATCTGAAAGGCGAAATGGTATCTTCATGCTAAAAATACAACAATTTGACAAACTTTTCCTGCTTGCCTTTGCAGGCATTTTTCTGACCTTCTCATGTACTCCCTCACCTCGCTACGGAGCGGGCAGCACTCACACAAAGAACGCGTCCGGTAAGCCAAAAAAATCTTCCGTAAAGCAGGTTCACCACAAAAAAGTGATGACCGGCATTGCTTCATACTACGGCCGCGATTTCCACGGAAAACTCACTGCCAACGGCGAGGTCTATGACATGTATGGTCTCACAGCCGCCCATAAGACATTACCGCTGAATACCATTGTCCGGGTGACCAATCTTGATAACGATAAATCGCTCATTCTCCGTATAAATGACCGGGGACCTTATATTGAAGGAAGGATCCTGGACTGCTCCTACGGCGCCGCAAAAAAACTGGGCTATCTCAAGGCAGGGACTGCCAGAGTACGCATTGAAGTGATCGAATGGGGCGATGACGAATATATGCAGCATGACTGATGTTCCCATCATCCCGGTCATTGGCAGCAACTGTGATGAGTATTCTGTCAGAGCCATCAAACCTTTTGTTCGCCCTGTTATTCAAGCTTAAATTTTCGACTCTTTTATGAGCAATAAATCCAATAAATGACTGATACGATCCGAAAACGGCTGCTGGTGACTTTCCTGGGAGTCCCGGGGATCCTGCTGATGACCTGGCTGGGGGGCTACTGGTTTTCACTCTTTACCCTGTGTGTGATGCTAATTGCTGTGTTTGAATGGAAACTTTTGCTGAAACCCATCGGTGCGCAACCTGTTATTGCGGTACTGCTAGCAGGGGTTTTACTCCAGTTCCTCAGTTTTACAAAATTTGCTTTACTGGATCAGTTTGAAATCCTGCTTATCGTGGGTGTATTAACGGCTCTTGTGGAAATATTCAGAAAAACCTCACTCCACACACTGAATATCTCAACGACACTGCTGGGGTTTGTCTGGATCGGTCTGTTCATCGGAGGACTGGCTCCCCTTAGATTTTACGAAGCCGGCGGATACCAGATTGGATTCGAACTCTCCATTGCCATGTTCGTCACCGTCTGGCTCTGCGACACGGCAGCCTACATCATGGGTTCACAATTTGGCAACCGAAAAATCCTGCCCGACGTCAGCCCAAATAAAACCTGGATGGGCTGTGTTTCGGGTGTCGTGGCTGCTTTTATCTCCATGCTGGTCTTTTATTATTCCGGATTTTTCAAGGGTTTCATCAATCTGAGGGACGCACTGATGCTGGCATTGATCTTTGGCGTGCTGGGGCAGCTGGGAGATTTTGCAGAATCTATGTTAAAAAGGGAGGCCGGCCTTAAAGATACCGGTTCTT
Organism: FCB group bacterium; assembly: GCA_013152375.1. GTDB lineage: Bacteria > Fidelibacterota > Marinisomatia > SCGC-AAA003-L08 > JACNLC01 > JAADGM01. Next base: position 48,233 of record JAADGM010000063.1, read on the forward strand.
TTTTGATGGGACACGGTGGCGTGCTGGATCGGTTTGACTCTTTGGCCATAACAGCACCGATCACCTATATTTACGCTCGACATTTCATACTTTAACCAATGGGAATAACCTTAATGCGACTACAACGAATCATCATTTTTTCAGCTCTTTTAATCCTTGCCTGCGGCGGTAAAACCGACAGTTCCTCCTCAAAGGCCTCAAACTGGGATCTTGACACATCAGGGATGCGCCCTGAAGATAACATCGGAGACTGGCTCATCATCCACGAATTGAGCGATGCAGACAAAATTCACCCCCAGGTCTCCAGCGGTGCAGATGCCCAGTACATCGAATCGGAAATTTTCGAATCACTGCTAAAACAGGATAATTATACACTGAAGCAAAAACCCTGGATTGCGGCAGAAATGCCGGTCGTATCAGAGGACCATCTTGAATATACTTTCAAACTTCGCAAAGACGTGCACTTCTCAGATGGCGTTCCGCTCACCGGTGAAGATATTATTTTTACACTCAAAGCCTTACGGAACCCTTTTACGGATGCAGCAGCTTTGCGGAATTATTATATCAATCTCGCCAAAGTAGAACTTGTTGACGGCGATCCCTATACGGTAAAGTTTACCTGCTCTGAGGTTTACTTCAAACATGACCTGTTTATCGGCGGACTCAATATCTATCCCAAGCACTATTATGATCCCGAGGGGATTATGGACCAGTACTCTTTTGAAGATTTGAACAATCTGCTCTCTGAAACTACAGATAACGAAGATATGGATTTTTCAGATCTCCCGGCGTACAAATTCGCAGATTATTACAACTCCAAAGAATTAGGCCGAAAACCGCTGGGGTCCGGACCGTATGTTCTGTCCGAGTGGATCACGGATGACAAATTAGTGCTCGAGAGGGATCCTAACTATTGGGGTTTAGCAGCCGGCTTTAAAAACGTGGGGTATGTTCAGAAAGAGATCCACAAAACCGTAAAAGATTTTGATGCTGCACTCATTGGTTTGAAATCCGGAGATATTGATCTGATCCGCAGCCTGCCGCAGGACAAATACCAGAACCAGACCAATTCGACTAAATTCACGGATAATTTCAATAAAGAACTTTTTTACATCCCTTCTTACAGTTACCTCGGCTGGAATGAAAAAAATCCCCTGTTTGAGAACAAGATGGTCCGCCGGGCCATGACTTATCTCTGTGACCGTAAGCAGATCATCGAATCGCTCTATTACGGCGAAGCCCAAATCGCCAAATCGAGCGTTTATTTTAAACGACCGGAATATAACGACAAGATTAAACCCTGGCCCTATGACCCGGACAAAGCCCGGGAGATCCTGAAGGAACAGGGCTGGGAAGATACTGATGGCGACGGAATCCTTGATAAAATGATCGACGGTGTCAGGACTCCTTTCGCTTTCACCTTTCTCACTAATAACGGCAATGAAACCCGCAAACAGGTGGGGTTGATCATGGCCGAAAATCTGCGCAAGGTCGGTATAAAAGCAGATGTCCAGACGATGGAATGGTCTGTTTTTCTGAATAATGTCAGAGATCAGAAATTCGATGCCATCATTCTGGGTTGGGTCATGCCCATCACGGACACGGACCCCTATCAGATATTCCACTCCTCGCAAGCTGTGGGCAGAGGGTCAAACAGCATCAGTTTTAAAAATAAAAGAGTGGATGAGTTAATTGAGCTGAACCGTAAAGAATTTGACCCGGACAAACGGAAAGAATATATGCTTGAATTTCAGGAAATACTGCACGAGGAACAGCCTTACACTTTCCTCTACATCCCTAAATCCAACATTATCTATCACAAACGTTTTAGGGGAGTGACGGTATTTCCTTTCCGGCCGGGCTACGATCCGCTTGAATGGTGGGTGCCGAAGCAGCTGCAGCGATATTCCGAAAGCATGTAAGGATCCTGAACACAAGATGACCGGCCGGTACGACATAATACCAAATTTGGTGGAGGCTCTTCTCCCCCTTACTAACTTCAAAGAGAATTCCGGAATGATTATATTACCTGATATCATAACGGGACTTATAACAGAATGACTCAGTATATTATCAAACGCATCCTACTGATGATCCCCACTCTGTTCTTTATAACGGTAATCTCTTTTGGTATCTCAAGATTGGCACCGGGGGACCCGGCTGAACTGAAGGCCGGAGTCGGCGCAGGGGGTGAACTCTCCACTGGCTCGGGAAAAGATTTGAACGAGCGCATCATTAAACTCATCCGCAGACAATGGAATTTGGACAAACCCCTTTTTTATATCACACTTTTTGAAGATCAGGATAATGAAAATCCCCGCTCCCTGCTGAAACGACTGACTTTCAGGTTCAATGGAACCCGTAATCAGTATCACATCTGGACCGCAAATCTGCTGAAACTCGATTTCGGCAATTCATTCAGGGACAATCAGCCGGTTATTGAAAAACTCAAAGAGCGGGTACCTGTGACCCTGATGATCAGCCTGATCTCGGTATTTATCTCTTACCTGATAGCCATCCCTCTGGGTATTTATTCAGCCGTGAAGAATCACTCACTCTGGGAACGGATCAGCACATTCATTGTGTTCATGCTGTATTCTCTGCCCACTTTTTGGATTGGGATCCTGCTCATCATTTTTCTGGGCGGGGGTGACTTTTTCAGTGTTTTCCCGTATGCAGGTCTGCATTCAAACACCTATTCCGCCATGAGCGGATTTGAAAAGTTCAAGGACCTCTCATGGCATCTCGTGCTCCCCGTATTCACGATGACTTACGGGAGTTTTGCCTATCTTTCCAGACAGATGCGCACGGGTATGCTGGAGATCATCCGGCAGGACTACATCCGTACCGCCCGGGCCAAAGGGCTAAGCGAGAGGACCGTTATCTTGAAACACGCTCTGCGCAATTCCATGATCCCCATCATTACGATTATGGCGACGCTGTTACCCTTATTGATCGGTGGGAGTGTGATCATAGAGACCATTTTTTCAATCCCTGGGATGGGTTCCCTTGGTTTTGAAGCTATCACTGGCAGAGACTACCCCATCGTTATGGCAGTTTTTACCATTAGCGCAATCCTCACTCTATTTGGTATTTTAATTTCAGATATTCTGTATTCGATGGTCGATCCGCGTATAACGTTTACTAAAAAGAACGTCTGATGCAGCCGGTTAAAGGACAAACCTATTATCAGCTGGTCAAATCCCAGTATAAAAAGAACAAGCTTGCAGTGGCCGGTCTTTACATGGTCCTGCTTCTTTTCGCCATTGCCCTGACAGCAGATTTTATCGCGAACGATAAACCGCTCTACTGTAACTACAGGGGCGGGCACTATTTCCCCATTTTAAGAGAATATTTGGTTGACCTGGGGCTTGCGAAATGGCAGCCTGATTTTTTGAACATTGAATGGAAAGAGCTGGAATTTGAATCGGTCATCTGGACACCCATCCCCTATAGGCCGACGAATCTCGACTTCGGATCCAGATACACACCTCCGGGAAAGAACGGGCATCTGCTGGGGACGGATCAGCTGGGAAGGGATGTGCTTTCCGGGATGATTCACGGGACCCGAATCGCCCTGCTGGTGGGATTTGTGTCCATGAGCATTGCAATCCTGATCGGTATTTTTCTGGGAGCTTTGGCCGGGTACCTTGGCGGCATCGTGGACATTATCATTCTGCGGTTTATCGAGATCATGCTCACGATTCCCACCTTCTTTCTGATCATTACGGTGGTCGCTTTTTATCCCAAGGGCGGGATCTGGATGATCATGGTCGTCATTGGCGCAACGGGCTGGACCGGGATCGCCCGCTTCACCAGAGCGGAATTTCTCAAGATCAGAAATCAGGATTATGTAACCGCCTCCATCGCGCTCGGTAATTACAGCTATCGGACGATCTTTCGTCATGTCCTGCCCAATGCAGTCGCTCCGGTGATGGTGAGCGCCGCTTTTGGAATTGCCAGCGCCATTCTGATTGAATCCAGTTTAAGTTTTCTCGGCTTTGGGGTCTCGGCCACAACTGTGAGTTGGGGATCAATTCTATCAGTAGCGCGCGGTGCGACCTATGCCTGGTGGCTTGCGGTTTTTCCCGGTCTGGCGATTTTTATTTCGGTAACAACCTATAATCTTGTGGGTGAAGGGCTGAGGGATGCTCTTGATCCCAGACTCAAATGATGCCGTCGCCGGGAATCGCTTTCCGGATGTATTTGAGATGTACGGCAAAGGAATGAATAAATTGGTATTTACCCCGGCAACAAGCCCTTGAACCAAGACTCCGGGGCAGACTCCGGGGAATTAACCAGAGCTTCTCGTCCGGCGTAGTTCGGCAGCTGCCGGACATAGACGGACTAAAATATAAAGATGAAATCTGTGAGGTATTAAACTCAATGTCTAAAACTATAAAACCCGAAGATGTAAAGGTCATCCTGGCGACGGATTGTGGTTCTACCACAACGAAAGCCATTCTGATTGAATGCCAGGACGGCATTTATCGCCAGACTCACCGGGGAGAATCTCCCACAACCGTAGAGGCGCCCTTTGAAGATGTTACCAAAGGCGTCCTGAATGCCATAACCGAATTAGAGGAATTATCCGGCCGTAAAATCCTGGATGGAGAAACCATTCTTTACCCTTCCAGCGAGGGCAAAGGCATCGATATCTATATCTCAACCAGTTCCGCCGGCGGAGGTCTTCAGATGATGGTCGGCGGCGTCGTAAAGGGTATGACCGGTGAAAGCGCCCAAAGAGCGGCACTCGGTGCCGGAGCCATCGTGATGGATGTTCTTGCCGCCAACGACGGCAGGCTCTACCACGAGAAAGTTAAGCGGATTCGCCAGCTGAGACCGGACATGATACTGCTTTCCGGCGGCATCGACGGAGGAACCATATCACATGTGGTGGAACTTGCTGAAATACTCGAAGCCGCAAACCCTAAGCCCCGGCTGGGTATCGGTTATAAACTTCCGGTGATCTATGCCGGGAATATCAAGGCCCGAAATGCCATCGAAGAACGGCTCGGCGAAAAAACGGACCTCACCATGGTTGAAAATATCCGTCCCACTCTTGAAGTCGAAAACCTCCAGCCCAGCAGGGATAAGATCCACGATCTTTTTATGGAACACGTCATGGCCCAGGCCCCCGGTTACAAAAAGCTGATGAGCTGGACCGATGCTCCCATTATGCCCACACCCGGAGCCGTGGGGGAAATTATTCAAAAGATTGCCGAAGCTGATGATATTTCCGTTGTAGGAGTAGATATTGGCGGCGCTACAACCGACGTGTTTTCTGTCTTTGATAAACAGTTCAACCGCACGGTCAGTGCGAATCTCGGCATGAGTTATTCCGTTTGTAATGTTCTGGCGGCGGCTGGGATTTCAAATGTGATCCGCTGGACTCCTTTTGACATTGATACGGATGAACTTACGAATAGAATCGCTAATAAAATGATCAGGCCCACGACCATTCCCCAGACACTGGATGCCCTTAAAATGGAGCAGGCAATTGCAAGGGAGGCTTTGCGCCTTTCATTTGAACAACACAAGCAATTCGCCGTGAGCCTCAAAGGGGTCCAGAAGGAACGTACAATATCCGACGCGTTCGAGCAAAGCGGTGCCGGAGCCACGCTGGTTAATTTGATGAAACTGGATCTGCTGGTGGGGTCCGGGGGCGTGCTGTCCCATGCTCCACGACGCCAACAGGCGGCGCGCATGCTCGTGGATGCGTTTTTACCGGAAGGGATCACACAACTTGCCGTCGATTCAATTTTTATGATGCCCCAACTTGGGGTACTTTCGACAGTTCATACCAAAGCCGCATTGGAGGTTTTTGAAAAAGACTGTCTGATCCATCTCGGTGCCTGCATTGCTCCGGTAGGACCGCAGAAACCCAACAAACCAACCCTGACCTATCATTTTGAATTTCCTGATCATCAAATTGTGAGCGGCGAACTCATGCCGGGCGAGATCAAATTAATCCCGGCTGCTCACGAACCCATCAAAGCGACTCTCTCTCCGGGTAAAGGTCTTGACTTGGGTCAGGGGAAAAATCAGCAGGTGGAAAAAACAATATTCGGCGGTGTGGTCGGCATCCTTCTTGACGGTCGCGGACGCCAACCGTTTACCATCCCCACTGACTCCGAAGAAAGAGTACGTAAGCTCCTGGAATGGTCAGAAGCAACTCAGGAATATCCGGATAAGAAAGGAAACTAAATATGTCTAAAACTTATACACCGGGTCTGAAAATACTCGCCCATACAACCGTCAGAAAAGTGCGCCAACTGCCCCTGAAAGGCAAAGTTCACAAAAAAAAGAATGACCACGTGGAACCAGATTCTATCGTTGCCTCAACTTCGATCCCGGGAAATGTCCAAATGGTAAATGTCGCTCAGCTATTAAATATAGAGCCGGATGCCGTTTCCGCCGCCATGAAGGTTAAGATTGATGAACCCCTGAAGAAAGGTAAAATCATTGCGGAAAATAACGGTATCTTCGGTTTTTTCAAGAGCGCCGTTAAGTCACCTATCGACGGTACGCTCGCTAATGTGTCAGATGTCACTGGACAAGTAATCCTGTCAGAACCGCCTGTGCCCATTGAAGTGGATGCCTATACTTCCGGGAAAGTTGTAGATATACTGCCTGAAGAGGGGCTGATCATTGAGACGGAGGCCGCACTGATTCAGGGTATTCTTGGAATAGGCGGCGAAAGCCGGGGGAAGATCGAAGTTATCGTATCATCTCCCGATCAGGAACTGACCTCTGATATGCTAAATGACTCCCAGGCAGGTAAAATACTTGTTGGGGGTTCTTTCATCACTTATGATACTTTCCAAAAGGCCAGTCAGTTCGGTGTGGCAGCTATTGTCATCGGAGGTTTTAATTATACCGATCTTTCAAAACTGCTGGGTTATCCCTTGGGCGTTGCTATCACGGGCTCTGAAGAATTAGGGACTTCACTGATCATTACCGAAGGCTTTGGCCGTATCACCATGGCGAGCAGAACCTTTAATCTTTTAAAGAAACATGACGGAAACTTTGCCGCCGTTAACGGTGCCACACAGATCCGGGCCGGTGTTATCCGTCCGGAAGTATTGGTTCCTCTTGAAGCCTCTGATGAAAATCCCACAAAATTGGATGAAACCGACCTGGCAATCTCAAAAGGGACTACTGTAAGAGTGATCCGTTCCCCACGTTTCGGCGAAGTTGGTACCGTGGTGGGACTGCCCTCTCCACTGACCAAGATGGAATCCGAAACTATGGTCCGGGTCGCCGAGATCAAATTCAAAGACGGTGAGGTAAAAACAATTCCCCGGGCAAATCTGGAAATTATCGTAATGGATAAGTAGTCCGTCAACCATGCAAAAAGAAACCGGATTCAAGATTTTTCACTTTTCATTCACTTATTCGAACGATCAGTTTGTATAATAGCGAAATAGCCCCTCTGGATTTGGAAAGATCAGTTCTGAATAAGGATGAACTAATCTGCCGCAAGCACCGGGGAATTAACCAAATCGTTACGTCCCTACGTAATTCGACAATTGGCGGATATGGAATGATTATACCAACCGGACCGCGACACTGACGGATGGATAAAGAAGAACAACCAATTCCAAGTGCCGATCGCTCAGCATTGACACGTTTCGCTGCGCGCATTGTCGGGCATGGGTTTTCCGTACCCATGATCTTTTTCCTCGAAGCAGTCAAATACATGAACTTCATCGGCTCACAGCTAATGGTTTTCTTCGGTCCTATCGTTACATCACTGGTGAATTCAGATAATTACTACAAATTAGCCGAGCTGATCGAAGACCGTAAAAATGTTGAATTCATCATCACAGAAATTGAACGCCTGGAGGCCGAAAGTAAAAAACAAAAATAATGATTTCTTCTTTCATACCATTCTGAAATTCCAAATCTTGTGCCTCTATTTTAAAACCCCATAGTACAGACTCATTCGATGGCGGACTTATTTGCGTAAAACAAATTAAGAATTAGTCCTGTTTGAGAATTATTCATTTTGTAAATTGGACCTACAAGCTTTAATTTTTGCCCCAACCGAACTGCTCAAGTTTGTTTAATTAACCACAATAAATGAGGGAATATGAAGATACCTACAACACGTTTCTTATTGATTTTCGTTTTGTTCGCAGGATTAATGTGGGCTCAAAACGATCGAATTGTCGGCGGAACTGAAGTTGATCCACCCTTTCAATACACCTGGATGGCCGCAGTTTTTCCAGGGCCTTATCTGTGCGGAGGCACCCTGATTGATGATGAATGGATTGTCACAGCGGCCCATTGTGTTGAAGGAATTGCCGCCGCCGATACCGAGGTAATTCTTGGAGCTCATGAGCTATGGAATCCCTATGAGAATCCCGGTGTCCGGGTTACAATGAATGTAACCGACATCTACATTCATCCCGCCTATGACAATCTCACACAGGACAATGACCTGGCCCTACTACATCTGGACGGTATCGCTCCGGCAGATTTCACGCCGCTGCCGCTCATCAGTGACCCGACCCTGGATGATGCGGGTAACCTCGCGAGGGTTATGGGTTGGGGCACAACTTCCAGTGGCGGGGATGTCTCCCCCGTTTTGCTTGAAGTGGATGTTCCCATTATTTCCAATACAGTCTGTAATGAGCCAGCTCATTACGGCGGCTGGGTAACGGATAACATGATCTGTGCCGGTGATATCGTGGATGGCGGTGAAGATTCCTGTCAGGGAGACAGCGGCGGACCTCTCATGGTTGACAACGGCAGAGGCTGGGAGCTCGTGGGAATTGTAAGTTGGGGTATCGGCTGTGCCGAACCTGCCCATCCCGGTGTTTACACCCGCGTCTATAACTACCTGAGCTGGCTGGATGGATATCTGCCAAGCTCCGATATTTCAGGCTGTACTGATGCTGGAGCCTGCAATTATAATCCCGATGCAACTATAGATGACGGCAGCTGCGCCTATGATGTGGACTGTAACGGAGACTGCGGCGGTACAGCTTTTGTGAATGAATGCGGATGTGTTGAAGGAGACACAGGCCTTTTGACGGACTATTGCTATGGCTGCACGGACCCCGGCGCTACAAATTATGATCCCCTGGCCACAATTGATGACGGAAGCTGTCTGTTTCCCAGTCAGCCTGTCGAGCTCTTTGTGGGTGATATTGATCTGCAGGCCGGTTCGAGTGGGAGTTTTGATATCTCAATGACCAATGACGACCCTGTGGGTGGATTTCAATTTACGTTGGTTATTGATCCCGCAATTGCTCATCTTGTATCCGTAGCCACAACCGAGAGGACCGCAGACTGGATGGTGAACGGCAGCCCTGATACGGGTGTGATTCTTGGTTTCAGTCTTGCAGGCCTGTCTATCGCACCCGGCAGCGGTCCCATCGTGAGTGTCGAAGTATATGGAGACTCAGAAGGCATTGCCGACATGTGTCTTGATGCAATCTCTATCTCGGATCCCTCAGCACAGAACATGGATGCCATCACAAATTGCGGCGTAGCTACCGTAGGCGTTGTAGAACTATTTGTTGGTGATCTCTCAGTTAGCGGCGGAGGAACCGGATTACTGGATATTTCAATGACTAACGAAGGTCCGATCGCAGGATTTCAATTCTCGTTGACATTTAATCCGGCCATCGGCCAAGTAATTGATGTTGTGACCACCGGCAGAACAACAGACTGGATGGTCAGTGCCAACAGCAGTACCGGAATGATAATCGGTTTCAGTCTGATGGGAACCATGATCGAACCCGGTACGGGACCTATTATTCAGGTGGAAGTTCAGGGAGGTGATCCAGGCACGGCAGATGCCTGTCTTAGTGACATTGTGCTTTCAAACAGTGAAGGAGGATATGCCCCGGCAACAGCGGAATGCGGACTCCTGACAGTTGGTGCAACCGAGATATACGTTGGATCAGCCCAGATAATTATGGACCAGACCGGAACCTTTGAGATTTCCATTACGAATGACCTGCCCGTGGCCGGCTTTCAGTTTGAGATAATTGTTGATCCGGCTATTGCCTCAGTGGTTTCCGTAACGGGAACCCCCAGAACCACAGACTGGGCTATCTCAAATGGTGGTAATACAATTCTCGGTTTCAGTTTTTCAGGTTCTGTCATTGACCCTGGTGAGGGTCCTGTTGCCATTGTGACGCTGAATGGTGACGGTGAAGGACAGTCTCCCATCTGTCTGGACAGCATTGTGCTGTCAGGGGTGGGAGGAGTTATTTTACCGGCGGTTGCCTTTTGCGGTGATCTGGAAGTCATCCCGGGGATATTGGGCGATGTGAATCAGGACGGCGTACTCAACGTTATCGATATCGTCATCGTCGTGGACATTATCTTTGGGGCTCCTGCATCCGATTATCAGCTCTGGGCTGCCGATGTAAATGGAGACGGTGAAATCAACGTTATCGATGTGGTCTCACTGGTTGAATTGGTGCTCAACTCACGTTCTCTCTCGGCTTCAGT
>JAADGM010000099.1:0-577 GCA_013152375.1 FCB group bacterium
CTGCTCCGCCGGCACTGCCGCCGGAAGCGCCCGTGACTTCAAAATCACCGAAACTGGCATCCAGATCAAACTGGAAACCGCCCACGGCTTCGGTGTTGGACATGTAAATTTCAAGCTGACCCGTATCAGCGTTGTAATCGCTGACGGACAGGTCCACAACTTCCCGGGCCGGCGCATTCCATGACAGATCGATCTCTCCGTCACCGCCTACGGCTACCAAGTCAGTGGGCGGATTGATCAGAATGATTTCAGGATCCGTCGTCGCACAGGCTTCATTGGAGGGAGCCGATTCATTGACACCGTCGAAAGCCGTAACCGTGTAGCAGTGGGTTTCAGAATAACCCAGGCCGCCATCAATATAGGATTCAGGTTCCACACCATCCGCCAGCAGTTCACCGTCGCGATACACAATGTAGGTGATCGTCGGCGGAACTTCGCCAATGTAATAAGGGGCACCGAGACTCGTTGAAAGGGCATTACCCGAACCGTCGGATACCGTCGCAGAAGAAATGCTGAAGTTACCCGTATCTCCCGTAAAGGTCACATCCACATAGCACAGAGCACCTTCACCGGCGGG
>JAADGM010000099.1:644-6418 GCA_013152375.1 FCB group bacterium
CTGCTCCGCCGGCACTGCCGCCGGAAGCGCCCGTGACTTCAAAATCACCGAAACTGGCATCCAGATCAAACTGGAAACCGCCCACGGCTTCCGTGTTGGTCATGTAAATCTCAAGCTGACCCGTATCAGCATTGTAATCGCTGACGGACAGGTCCACGACTTCCCGGGCCGGTGCATTCCAGGACAGATCGATCTCTCCGTCACCGCCTACGGCTACCAGGTCGGTGGGGGCATCCAGATAGATACAGCTGCCGTCATCCTCCGTAGCATCGGGGTTGTAATTGATGGCATTGGGATCAGTGCAGCCCAGCAGTGCATCCGTTGTAGCACAAGCTTCGTTGGAGGGGTCGGATTCATCCGTACCGTCAAAAGCTGTAACCGTGTAGCAATGAGATTCCGAATAGCCAAGCCCCGTGTCGAAATACGCCATATCTCCGATCCCGTCAGCCAGCAAGCTGCCATCCCGGTAAACATTAAAAGTGATGGTCGGCGGTAATTCACCAATGAAATAGGGATCCCCCAAACTCGTCGAAAGCGCCGAACCAGATCCATCGGAGACCGTGGCGGATGAAATATTGAAGCTGCCCGTATCTCCCGTAAAGGTTACATCCACATAACAGAGAGCACCTTCGCCGGCGGGAATAGTTGCCCCAGTGAGAGAGAAGCCCAGCACCAGACCCGAAGCATTGGTGGACATCATGAAGCCTGCCGCCCCGGCACTGCCGCCGGAAGCACCCGTAACCTCAAAATCACCGAAACTGGCATCCAGATCAAACTGGAAACCGCCCACGGCTTCTGTGTTGGACATGTAAATTTCAAGCTGACCCGTACCCGCATCGTAATTGCTGATGGAGAGATCTACTACGTCTCTGTTTACCGTGTGATTCCAGGTCAGGGAAATCATACCGTCACCCCCTACTGCTGCCAAATCGGTGGGAGCGTTGAGCTGGGGTGTTGTTTCAGGCCAGCAGGCTCCAAAATCCGTATCGATCGCATTGCCGCCTTCACCGGAGATCGTGGCAGACGTAATACAAGCCTGTGCAGCAGGGTCGATCAAACCGTCAATAGCAAGGATTGTGAGAACTCCTTCTCCTGCAGGGATTGTTGATCCCGTTAAAGAAAATCCCAGCACCAGACCGGAACTATTGGTGGACATCATAAAGCCCGCTGCACCCGCACTGCCACCCGATGCGCCGGTGAGCAGAATATTGGAAACTGAGAATTGAAATCCCGCGACAGGTTCATCATTTTGCATATACACTTCCATTGTGCCGTTGTCCAGGTCAACATTGCCAAAGGTCAGTGTCACGCCCTGTGCGAAAATGAAAGAGATACTTAGACCGATCAGGATGATCGACAACTTTTTCAGGTTACTCATTTTGGAAAACCTCCGTTAGTTAATTTTCGGCTGGGCTGTTCTATTCAGTATTTAGCATACAATTTGGGATCTCTGACGTGGTTTGATGCTGCAATTTCCAGGTCATCCCTGCGATTTGAAAAACGGCCTGCCGGGTTATGTTAATTATAAATTGATAAATTCTATTTCAAACAAATTCTTCTGCCGGAACTTTGACCGGGAATAGTAAGGACATAATTCTCTCCGGCACAAGGGCTGAAAATTACAAAGACCCCTCCCTTTTTCTGAAGATATTTTGTGTCAGATTGTTACCTGTACGGATGCAGCTGGGGATAGTTCAGACACCCTTCACATCCCTGTTAACGGATCCTGCAGGAAATATCAGCCATACCATTCTGAAATTGTCTTATAGCACTATAGTGCCGGCGGCTAAATCTAATTCTGTTGTTTCAGACAATTATTGCTATACCGGGGTTGCCGGTCTTGCTTAAATTTCGGAGTTGGTCCTTTTCCGGATCGGCTTTTTTGGGCGCATAGCTCAGGTGGTTAGAGCGCACGGTTCACATCCGTGAGGTCACAGGTTCGAGTCCTGTTGTGCCCACCAGAAACCCCCGATTTGAAACTTGCAGAAGTACCTCTTCAGGCTGCACCGGTCAGATTCTGCGGAAACACCAACGTAAAGGTTGACCCTTTTCCTACTTCAGAACTGATATCCAGTTTCCCACGATGTGCCAGCATGATCTTTTTCGTGATCGCAAGGCCAAGACCGAAACCCGTTTTACCCCGTTTGTAATTGGAGCGTAACCTGTAAAATGGTTCCGTGATCTTCTTCAGATCGCTTTCCTTGATCCCTTCGCCATAATCCCTTACGGAAAGATAGACCTGATAGTCGCGAATTCGGCAGGAAATATCGATGGGCTGATCCTCGGCCCCGTATTTAAGGGCATTGCCCAATAAATTTCTGAACGCGATACGCATTTTTGTTTTATCGATAACCACGGTCTCATCGGGAATTTTAGAGGTAAGACGAAATCTAATGTCCGAATCCGGATACAGGGCGATCACTTTATCGATAAATTCGTCTAACTTTACCGGTTGTGTTTCCAGATTCGAATAGGGCATGGATAACCTGCCGGACAGCAATAAATTTTCTATCATTGTCTCCAAAAAGACAATTTCCCGCTTCATGCGGGTTTTGTTCCGGTGTTCAGGGATCATTTCTATCAACAGCTGCATCCGGGCCAGGGGAGAGCGCAATTCGTGACTCACTTCGGAGAGCAGCTGCTGTTTATTGTTGAGCAGTTCACGGATATCGCTGATGAGCCGGTTGATGGTTTTTGAAAGATCTGCCAGTTCATCATCGCCCTGGATGGGGATTTTTGTTTTCAGATCCCCTTTTTCTAGTTCCCTTATCCTTCTTTTCATGAGCTGAATGGGCATGAGATAGCGGCGTAAAAACAGAAACAGGATCACCATGAAAATACTGGTCAGAATGGACGCGGGGATGAACCGCAGCACAAAATCATCCGGTGCAACATAATTGATCGCTATGTAATAATCAAAGGGACCGTCAATAACATGAGTGGCCAGCAAATTCCCGAGGTCACCGAATCGAACCGGCAGAGGTATCTCAATGCCGTACCTGCTCCCCAGATATTCACTGTTGGAATATTCCTCAAAACCATCCGCCACAAAATCCGGAGGAAAGGCCCAGATCCGGGCGCCATTTTCATAGATGCAGCCCATCATCTTCAGGTTTTCCAGATCCTCCAAAACTTTGGTGGTATCAGGTGGAATACCCCAGGATTGCACCATCTTGGCATAATAGTAGCATTCATGGGTATCGAGAATCGTATCCTGTTCGGAAAAGGAGAAATATACCACGAGATAGATAATGATCAACAGGGCCATGGTAAAGGCCGTTACCATCAGCCCAATCCGCAGGAACAAGCTCTTGCGGAGGGGATTGTTCAGGGCGTTTTTTTTACTTTTTTTCACCGATAAATTTGTACCCGACACCGTGAACAGTCTTGATAAATCGGGTTGAAGTGGGGGTTTCACCAAGTTTATTGCGCAGCCGGCTGACAAGAACATCCACTGAGCGGTCATAGGACTGCCACTGTATTCCCCGAATATTTTCCACCAGGAATTCCCGGTCAAGCACCTCCCCGGGATGTTCGGCGAAAAGCACCAGGGCTTCGAATTCAGTCGTTGATAAATGGACCATTTCACCGTCCAGCAGCACTTCTTCCCGCAGTTTGTTCAGAGTCAGTCCTTCGAACTCCAATAAGTCCAGCATTCCCGCCGGTGCTTTGCTGCGCCGTAAGATTGACTGAATCCGGGCCAGTAATTCTCTCGGCTCAAAGGGCTTTGACAGATAATCATCGGCTCCCAGCTCCAATCCGACGATCCGGTCCGTTACATCCCCCTTCGCTGTCAGCATGATAATGGGTAACGTGGAGTTTTCCCTGATCTTGCGGAGAACCTGAAATCCATCCATTTCAGGCATCATAATATCGAGGATTAACAGATCGACAGGGTTTTTATTCAGATACTTCAACCCAATGAGAGGGTCACTCCTGGCGACAACCGCATAATTATATGAAGATAGAAACTCTTCAAGTAATTCGGTTAATTGTGTATCATCGTCAATTATTAAAATCTTTTCCGGCATTCTTGTCTCCTAAAGTATTATAGATTATGGATCATCGCCTTGGGATCCAACTCTCTTTTCATTCTTTCAATACGACGTCCAAACTCCGGGTCTTTATTGATCTTCTTTTCTACAGTCCGGCAAGCGTGAATGACTGTTGTATGATCCCGGCGCCCCAAATGATAACCAATATTGATCAGGGATGAATTGGTGAATTCCCTGGCGAGATACATTGCAACCTGCCGTGCATGTGCGATCTCCATGATCCTGCTTTTACCCAAAAGCTGCCGCTCGGAAACCTTCATCTCTCGGCTGACATATTTGATCACATGATCAATTGTGACTTCTGTAAATGCAGATTTACCCAGGATATCCTGCAGTACCTTTTGGGCCAGCTCCATGGTAATGGCCTGTTTCCGCAGGGTCGAGAAAGCCAGCAGACGGATGAGTGCTCCTTCCAACTCCCGGATATTGTCTTTGATCCCGGTTGCGATGTATTCCGTTATATCAAACGGAATTTCAAGGCCGTCATCTTCGGCTTTTTTCATGAGAATCGCGATCCGGGTTTCCAGATCAGGCGGCTGAATATCCACCATCAGGCCGGATTGAAACCGGGAAACCAAACGCTCTTTCAGTCCGGTGAGTTCGCTGGGCGGGCGGTCTGTGGAGAGAACAATCTGCTTGCCCTGCTGATAGAGTTCATTGAACAGATGGAAAAACTGCTCCTGTGTCTGTTCTTTCTTCTGAAAAAACTGAATATCATCCAATAACAGCATATCCACGTTTCGATACATACTGGCAAATTCTGTGGACTTATTAACCTGGATGGCATTGATAAAATCCAGCATGAATTTTTCGCTGGTCAGATAGACCACCTTCATCTGAGGAGCATGTTCGTACGTATAATTGCCGATGGCCTGTAATAAATGCGTCTTCCCGAGTCCTGTTGAGCTGTAGATCAGCAAGGGATTGAAGGGAGTCTGGCCCGGATTTTCGGCAACTGAAATGGCTGCGGCTTTGGCCAGCTGGTTACTTTTACCTTCAATAAAATTTTCAAAAATATAGCGGCTGTTCAACTGAGTGCGGTTGTGATAGGCACGCTCATGAGATCTGGTTTTCGGGATCATGGTTGGCGGATTATCCGGTTCGGAAGTATTCGATTCGACGGTGTACTGAACCAAGAGCTGCCGGCCGATATTCCGATCGACGGCGTCCGTGATCAAACTGTTGTACTTCGACTCCAGCCACTCATGATGAAACTTACCGGGTACTGCAAGATTGACGGCTTCCGCTGTAATCTCCTTTAAGGCAACTCCGTCGAACCAGGTATGATACGCCTGTTCCGGAATTCGTTCCCGGATATAATCCAAACAATTCTGCCAGATTTGATGTTTATCCAATATGGATAATCCTGTGGTTTAGAAAGAAAATGAAAAATTTATACACAACTTATTAACAAGTGGTATCTGACGGCTGGTTAAATTCGGTAAGTTTGAAAGACCGAAACAAGTTGAAACATTCAAGAATGCAATTTCTTTACGGATTGTCCGCCGCCGGGTCTCTGTTAGGCCCCCCTGTCATTAGCCCGTCAGAGTTACGGATTTTATTCGGTATGCCAGGGTGGAAGTTATTTTCAACACGGCCATAAACAAGAACCGGTTTTGTGATTTGTCGTCGGGCTGATGGAGAATATCAGCTTTTTCTTAATGAAGATCTTTCTTTTAAAACCGGGTGAAAATAAAACTTTATCTCATCTCCGTAAAC
>JAADGM010000079.1 GCA_013152375.1 FCB group bacterium
CCATAGACAATCATACAAAAACATTCCTTAATGCTGCTATTCAGCCGGCTTCAAAGAAATCTAGGCCAATGACTTTCGCTTGTGCCGAGTCAATATCTCGAACCATCGACTACTACAACGAGATTGATTTTGACGAAGGGATGTAATGAATCCGGTAGAATCTCAAAGTCATTCTTAATGAAGAAGTACAGTCACGAAAGGAACTGAAAATGCGTTTAGGGGACCGGGATATGAGATCCGTATGGGACTATCGTGAAATTTATAATTAACAATTCATGACATCTCAAACTTAAAAGGGGAATGGATAAACGATGGGAAAAATCAATGTATTGGACAATGAGATCAGGATTTATGCCATTGAAGATGAAGATTTTATCTCGCTGACCGATATCGCAAAGCATCGTAATCCCGTTGCCCCCGCCGATATCGTGAAAAACTGGTTGCGTAATCGTAATACTATTGAGCTGCTGGGGTTGTGGGAGCGTCTGAATAATCCGAATTTTAAACTGGTCGAATTCGACCAGTTTAGACAGCAGGCAGGGTTAAACAGTTTTGTCCTCTCGCCCAAACATTGGATTGAAAAAACAAATGCAATCGGGATTACTTCGAAATCCGGGCGATATGGCGGCACCTATGCCCACCGGGATATTGCTTTTGAGTTTGCTTCATGGATTTCTGTGGAATTCAAGCTCTATCTTATCAAGGAGTTTCAGCGGCTTAAAGAATATGAGCGTAAGACATTGGGTTGGGATATTCGACGTAATCTTGCTAAAATTAACTATCGCATCCACACCGATGCGATTCAGCAGCATCTCATTCCACCAGAACTCAACAAGCAGCAGACCTCACATGTTTACGCCACCGAGGCCGATGTACTTAACCTTGCGCTGTTCGGGCAGACGGCAGCTCAATGGCGAAGCACCAATCCCGGGAAAAAAGGTAATATACGGGATTATGCTGATGTTACACAATTGGTCTGCCTGTCGAATCTGGAGAATCTCAATGCCCTGTATATTGCCGAAAGTATACCGCAAAAAGAACGTCTTGAACGCCTGAATAAAATCGCAATCCGCCAGATGACCCTGCTGGCTGAAGGTCGTCACTTTCAGTTGCCGCCATACAAAAGGGGCCAGGATGAAAAATCGCTATAAGTGACTCTGCCGCTATATCTACAAATAAATGTTGAACCAGGCAAATGGATAGTCAAATCGTCTGTAATTTGCCTTTTGGGACGCACGAAACATGTTGGAAAAGGATTACTGGTGCATGTAGAATCTTCCCTGTGGTGCATATTTCTCATGACCAGGTTTCACCTGACACCAGCAGACGCTTCGATGTCAAATGCTATCTTGGTTTTATAGATATCAGAGGTGTATTTTTCAGGACAATCCCGTTGCTTGATATTGAATCCATCAAATGAATGTAGAAATGAAAAATCTTTTCGATTTACACCTTGTTAGGTATATGCGTAACCAACTGACGATAGTTTATTTCGGATTAACATCCGGTAGGTTTTACAATACTCCTTCTTTTAATTCCAGGTGTTTGTATGGCATGGGGGATCTCCTTTATTTCACTTACTGTTTTTTCCGGAAGAATTCACTCTTTTCACCAACAGCGAAATATAGATTACATTCCCGGGAATTAAATTGAATTATATCATCGCTATACCGGCTTATAACGCAGAAAAAACACTTCCGCAGCTGATCAAAGCCATCAGGGATGTTGTACAGGTTCCGATCCTGATCATCGATGACGGTTCGGAGGTTCCCGTAAATACATTGAATTTGCCGAATGACATCATACTGAGGCGAAATTCGCTTAACAGAGGGAAAGGCTATTGTTTACGCAGCGCTTTTGCCGTTACCCGTGAGCTGAAATTCACCCATGTTATCACACTCGATGCGGATCTGCAGCATGACCCGGCCGAAATTAGGAAATTTACCGAGCCTGCGGAGGATATTGATATCGTTTACGGACGGCGCAGTTTGGGGGGAAAGATGCCCCTCCACCGCCGGTTATCTAATTTTATGACATCCCTCATCGTTTCCCTGATTGCCGGTGTGAAGGTCCTGGATTCACAATGCGGTTACCGGCGTTACCGGCTGGAACGACTGAATGAACTGACTTTTGTGGAAAACGGGTTCCAGTTTGAAACAGAAGTTCTGCTGCGCGTGTTAAGGGCCGGTGGTACCGTGTCTCCGGTTCCCGTGAGCACGCTCTACCGGAATGAAAAAAGTTCAATCAGGAATGTCAGGGATACCGTCAAATTTATAAAACTCATTATCAGGAGTCTGTTTTGGTAGAAGCCGTTGTACATTTTATAAAATCTGCCGTGGATAGTCCCGGCTGGACGACTTTTTTCATGTCCATGCTGCCGGTTACGGAATTACGATTGTCCATTCCCTGGGCGGTTACGATAGGGGGGATGCCCTGGCCGTCGGCTTTTGCTATCTCTATAGCGGGGAATTTTCTCATTACCATTCCGATTGTCTATTTACTTGGCCCGGCTTCTGATTTTCTCCGCCGCTGGAAATACGGAGATATTTTTCTGAATTGGCTGTTTGCACGTACCCGGCGAAAAGGCACCCTCATAGAGAAAATCGAATTTGTGGGATTAATGCTGTTTGTGGGTATCCCCCTGCCAATGACCGGCGCATGGACCGGAGCCATTGCGGCCTTTGTGTTCGGTCTGGGGAATAAGCGGGCTCTGCTGGCGATCATGGCCGGTTTGCTGATCAGCGCCACTATCGTGACGGTGCTGACAATTTCAGGAACCGCCCTGTTCCTCCACTTTTCTTCATGAGGATCCAAAAGCCGCCTAAGTATCCCTTATAAGATCTGGCGTCCGCCGGCAAAGCTTCACGGTGCGTGTTGTTGTGAAAAACTTGGAGGTGACAGTTACAGTTATTTAGGATTAAGATGCTAATCAATGAGAGTTCACAGACTGCTTAATTGCGGCGGCATTGCCTATGAAGTAAATGCATCCTCACCTTAAATTCGCCCCCGTGGAAACAAACTATATTCGCAACTTTTGCATTATCGCGCACATCGACCATGGCAAATCGACTCTGGCTGACCGCTTGCTCGAATATACACATACCATCAGTAAGATGGATATGCAGGATCAGGTACTGGATGATATGGACCTGGAGCGGGAGCGGGGGATTACCATCAAATCTCACCCCATCCAGATGAAATACAAGCATGATGACGGACGTACTTACACGCTCAACCTGATCGACACGCCCGGACACGTAGATTTCACCTATGAAGTGTCGAGGAGTCTGGCGGCCTGTGAAGGGGCACTCCTGCTGGTGGATGCGGCACAGGGTGTTGAGGCTCAGACGGTGAGTAACGCTTACCTGGCCATTGACGCCGACCTTGAGATCATCCCGGTGATCAATAAGATCGATATGGCAAATGCAGATGTAGAATCTGCCACGGAACAGCTGACCGAGCTCCTCGGCTGTGATGAGGGTAAGATCATTCCGATCAGTGCGAGGACCGGAGCCGGTGTCAAAGAAATTCTTAAGGCGATTATTGAAGAAATACCGCCGCCGGCAGCCACTGGCTCAAAGGGGACACGGGCGTTGATCTTTGATTCTACGTTTGATCAATTCAGGGGCGTTGTTCCCTATGTCCGCATTTTTGACGGTTATATTGAAAAAGGTATGACGGCTCAGTACTTTGTAGGCGGTCCTGATCATGAAATTACGGAGGTGGGCATTCTGCGTTTAAAGCGGATTCCAATGCAGCGGCTGGACAGCGGCAATGTGGGCTATCTCATCACGAATGTGAAAGACGTGCGGCAGATCAAGGTGGGCGATACGCTCACATTGAAAGAAAACAGGGCGACTGAGCCCCTGCCGGGCTATCGTCCCATCAAGCCCATGGTCTTTGCAGGCATGTATCCCATCGATTCCCACGATTACGAGGACCTCAGAAGCAGCCTGGAAAAGCTGCGGCTGAATGATTCGGCTTTATCTTACGAACCGAATACCTCTACTGCTCTGGGTTTTGGATTTCGCTGCGGGTTTCTGGGACCCCTGCACATGGAAATTGTTCAGGAACGTCTCGAACGTGAATTCAACATGGAGCTTATTACAACTTCCCCGAACGTGCGCTACAGGGTAATCCTGAAGAACAAAGAGGAAATCGTTGTCAGCAACCCTGCCGATATGCCTGATATCGGCAGTATCGATAAAGTATTGGAACCTTACATCCGTGCCGAGATCATTACCCCGTCGGAATTTATCGGTGTTGTCATGAAAATCTGCATTGATAAACGGGGCATTTACAAATCCACAACTTATTTGACACCGGCCAAGGTACAATTGATCTTCGAGATGCCGCTGGGTGAAGTGATCTATGAATTTTTTGAGAAGCTGAAGTCGAATACACGCGGTTATGCTTCTTTCGATTATGAAGTCATTGATGACAGACCTGGAGAACTGCAAAAACTGGATATCCTCATCAGCGGTGAGCCGGTGGACGCTCTTTCGCTCATTGTGCACAAAGACAGGGCTTATTCCCAGGGATCTGCATTGTGTAGAAAACTGAAGGAGGTTATTTCACGACATCAGTTTTTAATTCCCATTCAGGCTGCCATTGGGCATAAGATCATCGCCCGGGAAACCATCAAAGCACTGCGCAAAAATGTAACCGCAAAATGTTATGGCGGAGATATCACTCGTAAGCGAAAACTCCTCGAAAAACAGAAAGAGGGGAAAAAACGCATGAAACAGATCGGTACGGTGGATGTCCCCCAGGAAGCTTTTCTGGCTGTATTAAAAATTGACACTGACTAACTCAAAATTTCACTACTACAACGTCTCCGCTTCTTTTATCTATGGCTTTCTGATGGTCCTGCCGGCGCTTGCCCTGTATGAGATCATGGGAATCTTCCTGTATCACGACAGACCCGTACATGTGCGGAATGGTATTGATGTGCTGATCAATCGCTGGCTTTTTGCCTGGGGACCTTCCGGCAATCTCATAATAGGATTCGGTCTCGCCATGATCATTGGCGGTTTGGGTATAAAATACCGCAAGACCCTTGCAGGCGGGCTGAGATCTGTTTATTTCGGGGTAATGGCGCTGGAGAGCATGGCCTGGGCCACTCTCTTTCTGGTGCTTTCCGCTTTGACAATACCGAAGATGTTGGCGCTGCCCTCACAGGGGAATTTCGCTGAACTGCTTTATTTGTCTCTCGGGGCAGGGATTTTTGAGGAATTCCTGTTCCGGTTCATCCTCGTATCGGGACTTTTCTACCTGTTCAACAGGGTTTTCCGGGAGACAAAATTCCGTGCCGCATTGGCAGCCGTTTTGATCTCAGGCCTGGTTTTTTCAATTTTTCATTATTTGGGATATTTTGGGGAAGCATTTCGCTGGAGATCGTTCACCTATCGTTTTGTTTCGGGTGTGTTTTTGAGTATTTTATTCCTGAAAAGAGGATTTGGCATCACGGCCTACACACATATATTTTATGATGTCATCCTGGTTTCTATGCCGGTCATTTTGAACTAAACATGAAGGAAATATGAAAAAAAGTATTTTAATCTTACTGGTTTTCTGCAGGGTTGCAACGGGCTCGGCTCCCTTTACAACATTTGTTACAGGTTTCTGGCCTGAATATGATCATCCGGGTGTCCTGGTTACTTTTGAGATCGTAACTCCAGCATCTCAACTGCCTTATGAGTTGGGTATCTATCTTCCTGAAAATGCA
>JAADGM010000004.1 GCA_013152375.1 FCB group bacterium
AGTGTGCCATACAAGTCCCAAACTTTTTACGACGGGAAATCATGTTGAAAGGGTCGTCAGTGGTTTTTGTTCAATTAAGCAGGCGGATGTCGGACCAGGGGATCCATCCGCTTTTCCCATCGATTAATTCAATCTCCACCCAGTCACCTGAAATCGTATCAACACCTACCTTCAGCCCCTCATGGACATCAAATAATTGAGTGGAATTTTCATTGGGAGCGGAATAGGCTTTAACCTCAAAGGCATAAATGACACCTTCCCGAATCGAGTTTCGGTCCCAGATTGCATTGGCGCCCACAAGAACACTGGTGATCAGCAGAATTGTCAGGACCAGTTCCAGCTTCGTCACCCACTTGATATGCCATATCCTGCGAATGCTGAAACTCATCGCCAGGAGTACTAAAATGATCAGCATTGCCTGAACCCATTGACTGGGAATCAGCATTTTCCGAAGTTGTCTGTAATATTTGAGATAAAATGGGGGTTCGGGGATATCAACCCTGTCCACTACCTTGAGATTTGCCAGTTTCAGGTTGTAAATTGCATCTTTGTTCAAAGGGTCTATTTGCAGACATTTCTCGTATGCCCAGACGGCACCGGCAATATTACCATTTCGATAGTATGAATTCCCCAGATTATAATAAAGTTGAGAAGATTCCCAATCTCCGTCGAGTATTGTTTCAAACTCCTGGATTGCAAGGCTGTACTGACCGTTTTCGTATGCTGATAAACCCTGGCTATAGTGTGTATCGAGTTCTGTGGAAAATACCGCTCCTGAACAGAAAAATATAACTAATCCGGTCAGCAATAATCCTGTTCTACTTCCACGCATTATCAACCTCCCTGAGCAATTCGCCGGCCAGATTTAAATCCTCAGATACGCCTGTTTTGGAAACCGGAGCAAACCGCACGGCATCACCTCTGCCCAGTATATCTGAAATGGGGCCGAGTTTTTCTTCGGGGATGCCTGCATCCGTTAAGTCCTTGAGCATTTCCGATGTGGATCGCTGTATTTTTTTTCCGGTCTTGGCGTCAAGATAATGATTGAAAGCTTTGGCGATGGCATAATAGGTCTCTTCCGGTTCCAGAGGCTTATCGGGCAAAATAGTCAGCGCTTTTTTCAAAGCCTGCCGGGCAACCCGGCTTCTGGCCGTGACACTGCGCCGGTTTTGACGATAGTTCAGAATTCCGGGAAGTAGAAATAAGAACAATGACGTTCCCGTTAATGCTGCGGTTGTCTTCGAAAAATAACTGGCTCCCGGACGTCTCCATTTCACCGGCGATCGGTCTGCAAATCGGATGTCCTTTCCCATCATCTTGACTTCTTCCTTGGTCAGCCCCTGAGTGGAGGTAAAAACTCTGTCACTCGGAGCTACCTTCAGCGTAATGGACCTGGTTTTATGCGTCACCCATTTTTCCTTTTTGACATCGAAGTATGTAATGCTGACGGGGGGGATCGTTATCTCGCCGGCCTCCCGGGGAATGAGGACATACTCGATTACCTTGGAGCCGGAGATCTTGTCCCCTTTCGTATTCTGATTGACTTTAATTTCAGGATCGAAAACTTCCAGTTCAGCCGGGAACCGGATCTCGTCGATATCCACCGATTGCAGGTTTCCGGTCCCGCTGATCCTGATGGACAGTGTTACGGCGTCGTCTTGTTTTATATCGGTGGCAGAGATACGCGATTTGACATTCCAATTTCCAACCGAAGCCGATTTGGCTCCTTTGGATATTGGCAGAGGCTTGACCTTCAGATCAATGGAATTGGAGGCAATTGTATAGGATTTCGACCGGCTGAAAAAGGACCAGTTATAATTATTGTCTCTCACCTGTACGCTGACAACAGCCGTCATGGGCTCTATTGTCACTTCACCGGAACGGGTGGGGAATAAAGCCAGTTTTTTGACTGTTGCAGCACGATAGCGCTTCCCGTTCCTGCGCACATCGTGTAACTGGAGATTGCGGGGAGAATAGATCTCATCCTTCCAGAATCCCTGAAAACTGGGCATGTCCTGTACATCAAAGCCCGTGAGCTCGACACTGGTATAAAGCACATAGGTGACGGTGATCTGCTCTCCCCTATAGGGGTTGTCATTGTCGATTTGTGCTTCAATAAAATATTTTGCCGCCGGAATTTTACCCCTTGAATTAGCGAGGTTCGTACTGGCATTATTTTCATAAACAGTAATATTGATGGGATTTGAGCGGTATTTTTTACCCGCTACGCTTATGTTCAGAGAGGGTATGGTTATGGAGCCTTTCCTCCTGGGAAGTAAAGTCCATGAGAGTGAGCTGCTGGAACTTAACTGACCGTTAATCCATTGCATCGAAGTCGATTGGTTAGGTCCGGAGACGATCCGAAAATCCTTATCCAATACGGATATTTCCGTTTCCGGCGCTTCGCTGCCGCCTTCGACACTTACTGTCAGGGTTATAGAATCACCTTCATTGATCTTATCCCTGTCCACAGAGACTTTTACCGTTGCGCTGAAAGAGACTGCAAAGAGCAGAAGGATGTATAAGTAAAGTCTTTTCATCTACCAATCCTTATCCACTTTTATACGCCCCCTGGCGCGATACTTTTTTTTCAGCATATTCTCTTCATTCGCTTTCAAGGTGTTCAGGATTGCCTCTGCCTCCTGTTTGTCTAATTCCTGCTGTTTGTCTTTATCGGCGGAAGTTGGTTGTTTCTGTTGGTTTTCCTGATCCTGCTGTTCATCTCCGGGCTGCTGTTGATCCTGCTCCTGTTGGGCTTCGTCCTCCTGATCTGCCTGCTGTTTATCCTGTTGCTGCTCCTGGTCCTGCTGCTGTCCTTCATCTTTCTGAGCCTGCTGATCCTGTTGCTGAGATTGATCCTGCTGTTCTTTCTGGTCCTGTTTATTTTTATCGCCGCTTTGCTGCTGTTGTTGCTGCTGCTGTTGTTTTAGCATGAGCTGGCTTAGCTCATAATTGTATTTGATGTCAGGATCTGTGGGATTCAATGTTAAGGCCTGTTTATAATAGTTAAGTCCCTCTTCAATGCTGCCTTTCCTCACGAGAGTATTTCCCAGATTATAAAGAGCTTCGGAACGTTTTACAGGGTCAGATTGATCCAGGCAGCTGCCATAGTCTTTCTGAGCGCTGTCGTAGTCCCCTTTCAGGTATTTCAAATTCCCGAGATTATAATCAAGACTCTTTTCCCCGGGGTATTTTTTCCTGAGCGCCTCATATTTTTGGATGGCATTCTCCAGTTCCGGATTCGGGGGCTGCACAGGAGCTGCCTGTTGTACCGGCGAATTCGCCGTGGGCATTTGCGAAAATGAAACATTCAGGATGATGATGAGAATGATCCAGATTGAAGTAAAATATCTCACTGCAAAAACCTCCCTTCCCAAGAAATCTCTTTTTTACTCCGGGTTGTGATGAAGAATTCTATGATAAAACACAGCAGGGCCAGGATCAGAAACACCTGATAACGATCTTCATACTGAGAAAATATCTGGGCTTTAATTTCTTTTTTATCCATGTTCGAAATAAGGTCTATCAAAGGCGTAATGGCATTGGACTGGTTCTCGACCCTGATAAAAGTTCCTCCGGTAATATTTGCTATTTCCGACAGCAGGGCTCCATCCATGGCCGTGGTGATTATATTCCCTTCCCGGTCCTTCTTATAGGTCTGATTACCGGCTTGATCGACAATAGGGATGGGACCCCCACCGGGCGTTCCCACACCGATCGTATGGATTACAATCCCATCCTTGGCGGCCTTACGGGCGATATCCTGCACATTGCCCTGATGGTCTTCTCCATCCGTTACCAGGATTATGACTTTATACTTGTTTTCAGAGTCACCTTCAGAACCTTCCTGCATTTTCTCCAGGGCAAGTTCCAGAGGAGCCGTTAAATTCGTGCCCTTTGTTTCCATGATATCGGTATTGATCGTATTCAGGAATAGTCGGGCCGCCGCATAATCTTCGGTCAGCGGGCAATGCAGGTGAGCTTCCCCGGCAAAGACTATCAGTCCCACCCGGTCACCTTTCAAATTGTTGATCAGCCGGGAAATTTCATATTTAGCTTTCTCCATCCGGCTGGGTTTCACATCGCCGGCATCCATGCTCGTAGAAGTATCCACGGCTATCAGAACATCCACACCCTTGCGTTTCAGAGGCGTCAGCTTCGTCCCGATCTGCGGGCCGGTGGAGGCCAGCAGCACAAAAGCCGTACCCAGCAGGATCAGAGTCGATTTCAGAGATAACCGGCCCAGCTGAACCCGATTCAGCAAAAATTTGCGGATCTTATCCGACGCGAGTTTCGAAAACTGCCGGTTCAGCTTTCTGGAACGTACCGAATTCCACAGTAAAAACAACACAAAGGGTATGAACAGATAAAACATCTGCGGGTGCGTGAACCTGACCATCAGGCAAATCTCCTGTAGATACTGTCTGACATTGCAAAATACAAGAGGGCCAGCAGAGCGGCGGGAATAGTGAACCAGCTGTACAGTTCTTTAATATTCTGGTATTCCGTGACCTCTACTTTAGTCCGTTCAAGTTGGTTGATTTCCTGGTAAACCCGTTTTAGAGATTCATTATCCGTCGCTCTGAAAAATTTTCCTCCAGTGACATCGGCAATTTTCCGAAGCGTTTCCTCGTCCATATCCACCTCGACATTCTGGATTGTGGTCCTCCCCCATACATCGGTAACCGGGTATGGTGCAGTGCCCTTAGAACCGGCGCCCACAGTATAAATTTTTATGCCGAATTTCTCGGCCAGATCCGCTGCAGTCAGCGGATCGAGCTCACCCTGATTATTGCTGCCGTCTGAGAGTAAGATGATGATCTTTGATTTCGTATCACTATCCCGAAGACGGTTGATGGCATTGGCGATGGCCATACCGATGGCAGTACCGTCGTATTCTTTGTCAACGATTTCAATCTGATCGGTAAAATCAACCAGAACGCCTGTGTCCGTGGTCAAAGGGCATTGAATGAAAGACTGCCCGGCGAAGATGATTATGCCCAGCCGGTCCCCCTGACGGTCTTTGATGAAGGTTTTGGCAACATTCTTGGCCGCGCCAAGACGATTCGGCTGGAAATCCTGG
Organism: FCB group bacterium; assembly: GCA_013152375.1. Lineage (GTDB taxonomy): Bacteria > Fidelibacterota > Marinisomatia > SCGC-AAA003-L08 > JACNLC01 > JAADGM01. Next base: position 5,084 of record JAADGM010000004.1, read on the forward strand.
GCAAGCATAGAGGAGGACTGGTCGATAACCAGCATGATATCGATAATATCTGAATTCGTTTCCCGGAGTGTATCGGTGACCCGGGGCCTGGCCAGAGCGATGATCAGCAGAATGAATACCAGAAATTTTAGAAAGAGGAGAAATTTCACTTTCCGCTCACCTGATCTCACGGCAGCCCTGGGAATCAGCTCAATTGCCGAAAAACGAATCGTAGCTTCCTGTAAGCGACCCTTCCGCAGATACCATAGTAAAAAAAGCGGCGGCAGCACCAGCAGGAATAAGAAAAGTGGGTGTTCAAAATCTATCATTTGGTATCTGTTCCTGGTTCCTTATTTATTCGTCAAGGATTAATGCAGTTTATAACAAAAAGTTTCCCGTTTAAGCTGATACTCCCCACATCTCAACTTTTTTTGAACTGTCGGCCATCTTACGTTGCTTTTAAAAATGAAAACTGCCTGCCGTCACAGTATGACAAACAGGCAACAGTTTCCCAACCTACACCGGATGCCCCGGGGGCTCCGCCGACGTACACATGACTCCGGTGTTTAAATGATTATCGGATCAGCTCACTTTTTATCATCGGCCAGGTCTTTGGCCTCCTTTGTCGCATTTTCGACTTCTTCTTTTATTTCACGGGTAGCACTTTTGAACTCCCGCAGCCCCTGGCCGAGCCCTCTTGCAAGTTCGGGCAGTTTCTTACCCCCGAAGATCAACAAAATGACCACTAAAATGATGACTATTTCCCATGGACCTAACGACATGGCTTACTCCTTTTATCTAAAATATCTCAAATAGTACCAGGCTATTGCAATACCCAGTAAGCTTGATACACTGACTTTGAAAGAAAAACCTATGGTCAGTGTTAACAATGATAAATTAACGGTGACAGGCTCCCAGCCTACCGTAAGAGACTTTACAAAGAAATCCCGCACTACCCCCTCCGGGACAACAAACCCAACCAGCAGCCCCAACAGAGTCCCTAAGAGAATTCCAAAAAAGAGGATCAGAAAGATAAATTTTACTGTTCGTTTACGACTCGGCTGAAATTTCATGAATTACCTGCCAGACTTTCAAATATTTTTAATCCATCGGTTGAACCTAACAGGGGGTCGGCAGCCCGTTCCGGATGAGGCATCATGCCCAGTACATTTCTTTCTTTATTTAAAATACCGGCGATGTTGAGGACCGAACCGTTGGGGTTCCCACCCAATTCGGATCCGTAAGTGAAAACGATGCGGTCATCATCCCTGATTTCTTTCAACGTTTCTTCATCAGCTGTAAAATTACCCTGTCTGTGCGCAATGGGCATAACTAATTTCTCGCCTTTATTCAGGTTCCTTGTGAAAACCGAATCTGTGGTTCTGGTAACAAGCGAAACCGGTCGACTCAGGAATTTTAAATTCCTGTTTGTGATGAGAGCCCCGGGCAGCAGGCCGGATTCGACCAGTACCTGAAACCCGTTGCAGATACCCAACACGGGATAACCTCTCTTGGCCTTATCGATGACTGAAGTCATGATGGGGGAAAACTTCGCAATTGAACCGGCCCTCAGATAATCTCCGTAAGAGAACCCGCCGGGTATCAGGATGGCTTCATAACGATTGAGATCAGTGGCCTTGTGCCAGACGAAATTTACCTCCATCCGACGGATTCCTTTCAATACCGAATAGGCGTCGTGATCACAATTTGATCCGGGGAACACGATAACCGCAATCTTCATGCTCAGTCCACTATCTCAAATCTGTAAGTTTCCGTATTCTGATTTGCCAATAATTTCCGACAGGCTTCTTCAGCCAGCTTTTCTGCAGCGGCACGGTCAACATCGACAAACTCCATTTCGATAAATTTCCCAAAGCGGACAGAGCCCACGGCATCAAATCCGATGGAATTCAAGGCTTTCTTTACGGCATTGCCTTCAGGGTCAAGGATACCCTGTTTATAGGTCACATATATTTCAGCTTTCATATTCCGGTCTTTATTATTTTTCGTATTATTCTGCTTTGCCAATCTGATCACGTCCCTGCGATTTCGGTTTCTTCCACACTCAACAGTCTGCGCAGGATCCCGCTTAGAACATAATATGACAGAAATCCTAACAGGACCCAGGACGCCTTTTGATAAAAAAGACCGATAACAAAGGTCACTGCGAACAGCATAACACCGACCAGACGCTGCGTGTTTCGGGTACCTTTACTAAAGGTCAGCATGGGGAATTTTGCATATTTGATCTTACTGACCATGAGAAAAGAGATGGCAAAAATTATCGGCAGCAGTAACCGCGGTTGCGTGTATTCCGGATTTACCGATTTAATATTTTCGGTAAAGAGTACCAGCGAAGCCACCGTAAGGGCCATGATAGGTGTGGGCAGACCCACAAAATAAGCCGAGGGTTTCTCGTTCTGATTCACGTTGAACCTGGCCAGTCTTACAGCTCCCACCAGCAGCGGTGCGGAAGCTATCAGCTCTCCGGATAAACCGGGCATATCGTGTGTGTACAGGGTATAAATGAGGACCGAGGGAGCCAGACAGAAGGAGACCATATCCGCCAGAGAATCAATTTCAATCCCGAAGCTGGATGAATTCCCGAACAGGCGGGCAAGTTTGCCATCGGCGCTGTCAAAAACCCCAGCCAGCAGAATGATGTAGCAGGCAGTTTCAAAATTATGCGCCTGTGTCTGCAGAATGGATAAAAACCCCAGAAATAAATTCAGCAGCGTAAATAAACTTGGAATGTGGCGACGTATTTTCATAAAAATTTTCCTATAACTGTCTCTCCCCCCCTAACATGCTCCCCGATTGAAACCTCAACCTGAAATGATGAGGGTACAATGATATCAACGCGGGAGCCGAACCTGATAAATCCCAGACGATCCCCGCGCCTGACTTCCATCCCCGGTCTCATATAGCAGATTATCCGCCGGGCGATAAAGCCGGCAATTTGCTTAACCTTGTAAAGTTGTTTCCCTTCCGTTTGAAAAATGATTTGGGTCTGTTCATTTTCCAGGGAGGCTTTGTGCCGGTAAGCACCAAAGAACTTCCCCTTGGTATAGGTGTATCCCTGTACAATTCCGTCCAGGGGCACCCGTTGACAGTGGACATTGAAGACGGAGAGAAAAATTGAAATCTGCAGAGCCTCTCCGCCCAGTTCGGGATCAGCTATCTTTTCAATATTCACAATTTTACCATCTCCCGGAGATATGAAATCCTCAGGTTTTCCACCAAAGGTCCGTTGCGGATCCCGAAAGAAATACAGTGAAAACAGAAACAGGATAACCGCGGCGCCGTTCACATATCTCAGCCCTCCGGAAGGGTGCAGATAGTTAATTACAAAGCCCACGATGATAATCGCCAACAGGGGTATGAGAATAATTTTTCCCTCCGGGGCAATCATTTCAGGAGTCCCGCATCGCGTAAATTGTTAATGATCCGGTCTTTCACAGGGCCGGTCTGCGGTGTGAAAACGGAGCCCGTCAGCCGGTTATACAGTGTGAGATAGTGCTCGGCCAGGGCAATTCTGATCTCGGCCGTAAGTTCCGGCGGAGTTCCCTGACCGGAGAAATTTTTAGCCAGCAGCCACTGCCGGAGATTCTCCTTGTCCAGCATCCGTTGGTCGGTATTGGCCGCAAAGCGGGCTTCGTACTCGTCTGCAACCCAGTAACGGCTGGAATCGGGCGTATGAATTTCATCAACCACGATCAGCTGCCCCCCGGACATACCGAATTCATATTTTGTATCCACCAGGATCAGTCCCTGCCGGGCGGCCCAGCACTGACCAATGGAAAACAGCTTTCGGGCATATATTTCAGCAAGGTTGTAAACATCCGGCAGGACTAAATTCCGGCGAATGATCTCTTCTCTCGAGATAGGCAGATCATGGTCCCCGTATTCCGCCTTAGTAGAAGGTGTTATAATGGGTTCAGGTAAACGCTGATCCTTTTGCAGCCCATCCGGTAGAACGAATCCGTATTGATCCCGGATACCATTTTCATATTCCCGCCAGAGACTCCCGGTGATGTAGGCTCTTACAATCACTTCCACCGGCAGCATTTCAGCTTTCCGGGCAACTAGCACCTGGGGATCCGGATAATCGATAACATGGTTCGGGACAACTTCGGAAGTCTTATCAAACCAGAACCTGGCTAATTGTGTCAGAACCTGTCCTTTAAAGGGGATTGTTCCCAAAACATGGTCAAAGGCGGATACCCTGTCCGTCGTGATCATAATGATCTTATCGTCCTGATAATATACATTGCGGACTTTTCCGGTATAGGCCTCACCCAGTTCAGGAAGGGTAATATCATCCAGCGTTTGGTCCAGTTGGCTGCGGATATTTGTTTTCATCAGAGTCCGAGCCTGTCAAAAATTTTATGGATATTTATCAGCACTTTCTGCTGATCAAAGAGGCGGTCGATCTCACCGGGATCCAGCAGAGATGTAACGTCTGGGTCTTCCAGAAGCAGCTTTTTAAAATCAAGACCGTTTTCCCAGGCCTTCAGAGCATGTTTCTGTACGAGCTGATAGGCGGCTTCCCGGGTCATCCCTTCACCGATTAGAGCCAACAGAATTTCCTGACTGAAGATCAGTCCGTGCGTCAGCCGGATGTTTTTTGCCATTTTGTCCGGATACACCATTAGATTCTTTACCAGTGCGATGATCTTGACCAGCAGATAATCCAGGATGGTTGTGGAATCCGGAATGATGATCCTTTCCACCGAAGAATGGGAGATATCCCGTTCATGCCAGAGGGCGACATTTTCCATTCCTGCCAGGGCGTTTCCCCTCAGTAATCTCACGAGACCCGCAATTCGTTCTGAAATGATGGGATTGCGTTTGTGCGGCATGGCCGACGAACCTTTTTGCCCCCTGGCAAAATATTCTTCAACTTCCAGTACTTCAGTTCGCTGCAGATGCCGGATTTCGAGGGCAATTTTCTCCAGCGTTGCCCCGATCAGCGCCAGGGCATTCAGGTATTGGGCGTGATGATCCCGGGGGACGATCTGACTGGAAACCGCCGCCGGTTTAAGCCCCAACCGTCGGCAGGTTTCAAGCTCCACATCGGGATCCAGGTGCTGATAGGTCCCCACTGCTCCTGAAATTTTGCCTGTTGAAATAGACTCAACAGCTTCTTCCCAGCGCCCGATCTGACGTCTGATCTCTTCACTCCACAGGGCAAGTTTCAGACCGAATGTGATTAACTCGGCATGAACTCCGTGGGTTCTGCCGATTTGAAATGTCATTTTGTATTTTTGGGCCTGAGCCCTCAAAATGCCGTGGAAAACCTTCAATTTCTCAAGGATAACCACGCCCGCCTCCCGGCATAACAGCGCCAGTGAAGTATCCAGCAGGTCTGAGGATGTCATACCTTTGTGGAGATAACGCGATTCCGGACCGATATATTCCGCCATGCAGGTGAGAAAAGCAATGACGTCGTGATGGGTAGTATCTTCAATTTCCAGGATCCGGTCAATCCTGAAATCTGCCTTCTCACGAATAATCCTCGCGGCTGAAGCAGGTACTTCTCCCCTATCAGCCAGCACGTCGGTGACGGTCAGCTCAACCGTCTTCCAGGTCTCAAATTTATGCTCTTCAGACCAGATTCGCTTCAGCTCAGGCGTTGTGTACCGATCGATCATTTCCTCTCTGCCAGCTCCAGTTGCAGGTCCAGGGTTTTCCCTTCCCGCAGGACCTTCAGTTTCACGATATCTCCGACTTTGTGGAAATGCTCATCGATGACCCGGATAATATCATCTCTGGAGTTCACATCCTGGTCCTCAACCTGAAGAATGATGTCACCTATCTCCAAGCCGGATTTTTCACCGGAAGAATATTTTTCTATATCTGTCACGATAACGCCGTTTGCGGTCGGTAACCGCAAGTATTTCTGTAAATAACTATTGATGGCCTGTACTTGTACGCCGGTAACAAAGTTGCGCTCGATCTTACCATATTGTTTCAGCTCATCCGCAATGGTTTTAACCCTGCCGATGGGGATGGCAAAGCCAATGCCGATGGAGCCCGTTGAATAGCCCTGACCGGTCATTATAAAGGTATTGATGCCGATCACTTCGCCCAGGGCATTTACCAGGGGGCCGCCGCTGTTACCCGGATTGATGGAGGCATCAGTCTGGATCATATTCTGATAGACCTGCCCCGATCCTTTCTGCCCAAAATCCATGTGCAGTCCGCTGATGATACCCACTGTTGCGGTGGGCATATAGCCCACATTAAAGAGTCCCAGAGGATTCCCCAGGGCGATGGCCCATTCTCCCACCATCAGATCTTCCGAATCTCCCATCTCGGCATAGGGATGGTCCTCCCCGTCGACTTTTATCAGCGCAATGTCAGTGAGTTTATCTGTTCCGACCAGCTCCCCTTCGGCCTGGTGCCCGCCGGCAAAAGTGACGATGATTTCGTAAGCATCCTCGACCACATGCGCATTGGTGACGATGTATCCGTCACTGCTGATCACCACACCTGACCCCAGACTTTCGACTTTATAGGTTCTGGTCTGTGGAAAAAAATTACCCCAGAAGGGGTCAATCCCGAAAGTACCGGTACGCTGTTTTTTAAGTTGGGTTACATTGATCCCCACCACAGCCGGGCTGACTTTTTCGATCGCCAGAGTGATGGCGGTCTGACGCAGATTGTTCAATTCAGCCGGGGCACCTGATGTCCGGGAGATGTAGGTGTAGCTCAATACAAAAAGCCACATTATGAAGACGATGCCAAAGGCCTTTTTAATCATCTGAACATCCTTTATCTGGTTTTAGCATAAAGCTTTAATTTCCCATTCCACCTGATGAGTAGTCAACCTCCAGCAAGGTCAGCCCCTGAGCAGGAGCGCGGACAACCGTCATTTCGCTGCAGGTATTGTTGATCATTCCGGTAAACCCCTTCGTTCCGTATCTGCCACGCCCGACTTCAATCATCGTTCCCACCAAATATCTCACCATATGTTGTAAAAACCTGTTGGCGCTGATTGTATAATAAAGGTGTCCTTTCTCCTCTGTCCAGTACGATTCAGCAACATCACAAATCTTATTGTTAACTTCAGCTGTTGCCTTACAGAACCTACTGAAATCATGTTCACCCTGAACAATTTCGGCGCAGGTTTGCAGAATTTTCAAATCGAGGGGATATTTTACCCACCAGGCGCATTTCCGGGTAAACACTGAATATTCCCGAACGATATGATAGCTGTAAGTTCGCCGTGTCGCTGAATATCTTGCATGAAATCCGCGATCCGTCAGGGAGCAGTCCTGAATCCGGATATCATCCTGCAGGTTCGCATTCAGAGCATTCTTCAAAGCAACAGGGTCCAGTTTTGTATCAAGGCTCAGGCTGGCAACCTGACCTTTGGCGTGAACACCGCTGTCTGTTCTGCCCGATCCAATCAGCGAGATTGTTTCTTCCGGGCACAAGCGACGCAGGATCCTTTCCAAATCTCCCTGAACCGTGCGGTCGCTCTTCTGAATCTGCCAGCCGTGAAGATCCGCACCGTCATATTCGATAATGAGTTTAAAATGTTTCAGCAATGCAGTTGTAAAATAGTCGAATTTGCACCGGAAAAAGCCCTGGAATTTACCCGCAAATATTGTTATGTTGAATGTATTTTATGCTGACCGGTTACAATTTGCACATCCGTCCAAAACGTTTAGATGGTAATGAGAAAAAAGCCCTGCACCGGATAGGGTAACAGGGCTTATCTTTCCAAATCTACCAAAATAAGGGGGAAATATTTTGAATAACCTGTCTCGCTCCGATGGAGCTTGGGATTGGTGTAGCTTTTGTTTTACAAAGATTTCGTCCCTACGGGACTTCATCTTTTTCCCCTGCGTCCAAATTAACATCAGCCCTGTAGTGGTTTAACCTCTGTAGAAATGCAATTGCACAATTATTACCTGCTCCGTAGGAGCGATACCTTCATCAATCTCATATAACCAAGCCCCTTTGACCAGCCTCATTATTGTGAGAGCAAAGGAGCTCTCAGCGCTGCATCAGTCTCTGCCGTCTTTGTTTTTAGAGGTATAGCCGCACGCCCGCTGTTACAATCCCAACAGCTCCAGATATTCAAGGGGTATTGAACCTGCCGACAAGACCCTGGTATGGAACATTACCGGCGAGAATTCAGCTTTGGACTTATCTTCAGCAATCCGCCGGAGTCTTTCAAACCCTTCAGTTCCCACAAAAGCCGCCGGGTAGTACCAGGGAGAAAGTTTCAGGACTTCTTCCACCTGAACTGCTTCCGCATCGGTGAGAAATCCTTCCTTTTTGAGTATCCGCCGTATATCCGGAAGAGGCTTCAGTGCAGTGTAATATTCCATCGTCTGCCAGGCTGCCAGGGTGATTTTAAGCTTTTGCCCCAGCAGGGCTGTCAGGTTACGGAAATCATCCTTCCCGTATCCGGCTCGGAGAAACATTTCGGTACTATACAGGGGCCATCCATACAGATTTGCTAAATCCGGGAATACTTTTCGAAGGGCGGAAGGATTTTCGAGATCATATTCGAATTTGGCCAGAGCTCCCGGATACACCGCCATCATCATAAGGATATCTGCCAGGATGGGATTAGACAGTTCCCGGTAGTCCGCTGCTGTGGACGGCCCTGCCAGTGAAAGATAGACGTTCCCGTCGGGTTTGCGATGACCCAGAGTAGTCAGCCAGATCGGTGCAATCATCGGCAGGGGCGGCATTTCCCAGCGAATCTCAACAGCCGTATGCCCCACTTTCAGGAGATTATTCACCCTCAAATTCGATTGAATCTTTTTCAACGACGAAGACGCGTTGGCGGAGATCACATCTGGGTCTTTATTCCCCTTTGCCAGCCTGTCGAAGGCCCAGGCAACCACCTGCAGTGTATCCTGCCTCCCCACCCAGACAGGTTCGTCATTATCCCGCAGAAAATGTGGATATACTACTGAAAACAGTTCGTTCTGGATGGCGACATATTCCTGTTTTGCCAGGGCTATGAGTGAATCCGGAGTAAACTCCTCTCCCAATATGAGGGCAAGTTCAGTACGAAACAGCTCCGGCAGAGGGAGATTATTTTCCACCAGCTCTATTTTCTCAAGAAAAAGTCTATGCTTCTCCAGCCGTTTGATGCCGGCGGCGATCAGGAGATCAATTTTATCAAGCGTGAAATTGTCGCCGGACAGCTGCAGCGGCAATCCCCGCAGTAATTCCACATTTCGGTCAAGCAATTCGACAGAGCTTGATCTCAGAGATTCCGTACTTTTCAGGAGGGTCGATTCGGCCTCGTCCAGTAACCGGCTGATATGCTCCAGCCGGCCCGTCACGGCCTCAGTTTTATCGTTCATTGACAGGCCCTGATCTTCTACAACTGCAGTTAATCCCAGATTGATTTCCCGCTGATAGATCATGGGATTCCATTGCTCTTCCCGGTAGTCTCTGTTTTCATAGATCAGCCGCTGAATATTCCGGCTCATGATGAGATAGTCAACAGCTTCATTTTCCGGGAGTTTGGTCCTGTCAATTTGTGAGAGTTCAAGATCAAACCTTTTCAGGTCGGCGAGATGGTCCCGCTGATAATCCTTATCGAAACGACGGAAGTCACGATCAAACTCATGAATCCCCGCTTCGGTTGATAATACCGGATTACCCTTATGGTACCATTGTAAAAAGGCCGTACTTAAATCCCTGAAAGATTTCCGTTGGTCATGATGGCAGGCATTGAAAGATAGGACCGTGAGGAAAAGCCCGGCAATGAGGGGAATCCTATGTCTGAATTTTTTCATCCGGCCATGACCCGTAATTCAGGTTCCGCTAATCTCAAACTATTCACCAGCATCGTCCTGCTTCGGTTCAGTTTTCGGTTGGTCGGTTTCAATGTAATTCAGCGGAGAGGACAGCAGGCCGCCGGAGATTACCATTTTGAGCCCCTTTTCGATGGTAATATCTGTTTCGATGACGTCGGTTTTCTTGACAAACAGCATGAATCCCGAGGTTGGATTGGGTGTAGTGGGGACAAAAACATGATAAAATTCAACCCCCTGGGCATTGACGGATTCCCCCGTCACCATCATGATGGTCCATATATTTTTACGGGGATATTCAACAATGACTACTTTTTGAAAAGATTTGGAGTTCGGATTTGCCACACTGGCGGTAATCTGTTTGATCGTGGTAAAGATGATATTGATAATGGGTATTTTAGCGAAAAGATTATCGATCATATTCAGCAGCTGACGCCCCAGGGCTTTCCGGATAATAACTCCCAGCAGATAGATGAACAGAAGGGTAAAGATGAACCCCATCACGGGCGGCAGATACTTATAAATATGGTGATTGCGAAATATGAATTCGATCAGTTTGACGCCGGGCTTTGAAAAATATTTGAACAACCATAGAATAATAATAATTGTCAGGGCCACAGGCAAGATTGCCAGCAGTCCCGCAAACATGTTCTGCTTCAGATGTTTTCTCAACTTAAATCCTGTGTTTTATCTGTTGTGCCAATCCGGATACGAAGGTTAAAAGCGGGAACTTCAGGAAAGCTCCACCTCGAAATCTAAATCCATTTTCCGTAACCAGGTCAATTGTCTTTTCGCAAATTGCCGGGTTTTCTGTTTGATGATCTCAGCGGCTTTCTCCAGCTCAAGCTTTCCCTGATGCACCTCGATCAGCTGACGGTAACCGACACTCTGCATGGCATGCTGCCCCCTGTCCACACCTTCTTCCAACAACCTGCGGACTTCCTCCGGCCAGCCGCTTTCCAGCATGGTATCGACCCTTTGCTCAATTCTTTGATACAGCACAGAACGGTCCCGTTTCAGACCGATCAGGAAATATCCCGAACGGATGGCCCTGTCCTTCTGCTGTTGTTCCCTGAAAACCTGCGAAGGTGCCTTACCGCTCTGACGGTAGATCTCATGTGCTCTTGCAATTCTTTTCAGATCGTTCGCATGGATCAAGCCGGCATAGTCGGGGTCTATCTGTTCAAGTTCCCGGTAAAGAGTTTCCGCACCTTCGGCCTTCAGCCTCTCTTCTATTTCACGGCGCAGTTTCTTACTTCCACCGGAATCCTCCACGATACCATGACAGATGGCCTGGACGTACAGCAGAGTGCCGCCGGTGAGAATCGGTCTTTTCCCGCCTTTTTGGATCTGTACCGTTTTCTCCCTTACCAGGTCAACATAATTCCCGGCTGAGATGACCCGGTCGGCAGGGAGGATATCCACGAGATGATGAGGAACCCGGCGCCGCTCGGCGGGTGTTGGCTGCGCTGTGCCGATTCTGAACCCCTGATAGATCTGCCGGGAATCCACAGAGACGATCTCTCCCGATATTTCCTGGGCGAGTTCAATGGCGAATGCGGTTTTGCCCACCCCCGTCGGGCCGACAATGACGGGAATCCTGTTCCCGCAGAGGGTCGGGATCCGCCGGTCCATCAGGTCCTTTCGAAGCGGTGGTCCAGTTCATCCGTGGTCAGGTTTACGACGATGGGCCTCCCGTGGGGACAGTAGTAGGGGTGCTCCGTGGCAAAGAGTTTATCCAGCAGGGACCGCATCTCTTCCGGCTCCAGCTTATCCCCTGCTTTAATGGCGGCCTTGCAGGCATAGGTAGCGGCAATATAATCCAAAAAGCTGGACCCCAGATCGTGTTCTGACATATATTTATCCAGAATATCGCGGATGATCCTATCCTCCCCCCCCATATAGATATCCGGCGGTACACCGTCGATTACTATGGAATTTCGTCCGAATTCCCGGAGTCGAAAACCGATCTTTTCCAGATAGGGGACAATTTCGAGAAAACGGGAAAATTCCTCCGGCTGCAGGGTGAGCGTCTGCGGGAAAAGTACGGTCTGCGAAGGAAGGCCCTTTTCTTCCATGGCCTTTTTGGCTGCCTCGAACAGGATCCGCTCGTGGGCTACATGCTGATCAATGATGATCATGCCGCTTTTGACTTCCGTAATGAGATATTTATTATGCAGCTGCCAGATCCGGTCGATTACAAACGACTTTTCCAGAGTAACATCACCCATCATTTTCTCGATCCGCTGATGTGCTCTCTCAATCTTCTGATCCGTCAGTCCGTGCGAATCTCCGTTTCGGACAAGGCCTTCGTCGCTGGGTCGCGGCGCAGTCTCGATGGGGTAGTCCACGGCTGACTTCCCCGGCGCGGTCAGGTCGAGCGACCCTGTTTGGGAGCTGCCCTGAAAGGCAGCCTGCCGGCGATTGAAATAATCAAAATCCGGGATCGTCGCCAAAATATCCTTGAGAGCCTGTGTAACGGCAGATTTTACCACATAATAAACCCGCCACTCATCCTGAAAACGCACCTCCAGCTTGGAGGGATGGACGTTGACATCCACCAGTTCTTCAGGCACTCCCAGGTTCAGCACAAAAAATGGATATTCCCCTCTCGATAAAAGTGATTTATAAGCACCGTAAACGGCTGAATTCAAAAGTCTGTCCCGGATCGGTCTGCCGTTCAGAAAGAGAAACTGCTCCCCCATCCTTTTTTTCACCAGACTCAAATTACCGATGAAACCCTCAACTGAAAATCTGTCTTTCACATCTTTAACCGGCAGCAGCGCTTCTGTAAAATATTTTCCGTATATATCCCTGATACGACTTTCAAGAGAACCTGATTTCAATCGAAATACTTCTTTTTGATCGGCGGTATAATTAAACCCTATCTCCGGGTGAGCCAGAACGAAATTTCTAACACCTGCAGTAATAACCCGGGTTTCGGTTTCTTTTTTCTTAAGAAATTTCCGTCTGGCCGGTACGTTGAAAAACAGATTTTTTACGGTTATGGAAGTCCCTTTCAACGCCGCAGCGGGACGGAAATAGCGGGTCTGACCGCCTTCAATGGAACATTCAAATCCCCCGGATTCATCTTTAGCCGACAGAGCGGTAACCAGGGCAACCGAGGCGATACTGGGCAGAGCCTCACCCCTGAACCCAAGGGAACGAATGTGCGTGAGATCGTCCGGTGTGGCAATCTTGCTGGTGGCATGACGCTTAAAACACAGGTCCAGATCTCCCTGTCCCATGCCGCTGCCGTTATCCCGAACCTGGATGGACTGAATGCCGCCTTTTTCGATGAGGATGTCGATCTGCGTGGCGCCGGCGTCAATGGAATTTTCCACCAGCTCTTTAACGATGGAAGCAGGGCGTTCGATGACTTCACCGGCGGCGATCTGGTTCACAAGCGTTGAGGGTAAGATGCGGATCTTCCCCATTTTAGCCTTTCAATCCGGCGGACACCAGTTCCCGCAGTTTTTGCAGGTCGGCATCTACCTGGTTTAAAAGTTCGGCCGTTTCCCGCCGCATTTTCCGACAATAGTCTTCGTCCGTGAGCCCGCCCAGGTTGATCAGTACATTCAGTGCGGCGCCGTGAGCACCGGCTGCAGCCATCTCTCCCGCCACTCCGGTGTCGGAAATTGAGTTCGGATTGCCGTATTCAGCCGCTTCAAGGGCGAGTTTAAAGATCTCACGGCAGGCTTCGAGTACGGTGAAGGGCACCGAAGTCGCCTTTTGGGTTGCCTGCTGGATAGCTGCTTCCCTGGCACGGACCTGTTCTTCGCTGGTTTTCGGAAGCCGGAATGCTGCCATGACGTCGTTGAAGGCCTCCGTATCCTCATCCACCAGTTTCAGAAGTTTTGTCTTAAGCTGCTGCCCCTCATCAGCCAGACGGCACATTCGTTCATAGAGCGGTTCCCATTTCCGCTTGCCAAATGTCAGATTGGCCACCATGGCGGCAAGCCCCGCTCCCAAACTGCCCGCTACGGCTGCCACACTACCACCTCCGGGTGCCGGACTCTCCGAAGATAATTCATCCGCAAAAGCATCGATGGATAAGCGCACCAGCGGTCCAAAGGTTGGTGAGATACGGTATTCAATGATCTTTTCTGACGGGTCAAAGGGACCCAGCTCGTCCAGCCCCATGGATTTCACGGCAATATACAAAATATCTTTTTCGGGGATCCCCGTCGAACGATGCTGCTTCTGCAAATAGTATCTTCCGGCATCCAGCATGGCCTTTAGGGGGATGAGCCCCACCAGCTCGCTGCCGGTAACCCGCACGCCTCTTTTCCGGGCCTGACTGCGGACTTCTTCAAAGGCGATATGGACGGGTGTTTGGGTGATATCCGTCAGGTTCATGGACAGTTGTGCCACGCCGTATTCGTCAATATACCAGCCCACTGCTTTAACGGCTTTCAGCGTTCCGGGCTTTTTCAGGGGTACCCCTTGTGCGTCACGGATGAATTTATGCGTTTTGGGATCTCGACGGTTCCGTCCGGCCTCCCTGATATCCAGCGCAATATCGCTGGCGATTTTTTTATCCTTGGTATTCAGGTTAACATTGTAGGCGACCAGAAACTGCCGGGCTCCTATTGCCGTTACGCCGGCTTTTTCGTTCAGGGCAGCCGGACCGAAATCGGGCTTCCAGTGGGGATCTTGCAGTTTCTCGCCCATACCTTCATATTCTCCGGCCCGAATGCCGGCCAGGTTACGCCTGTCAGGTTGGCTGGCTGCATATTCATAGAGAAACACGGGGATCCCCAGTTCTTCCCCGACCCGTTTCCCGAGCAATCTGGCATATTCCACACAATCGTCCATGGTGATTCCGCTCACAGGCACAAAAGGACAGACATCCGTTGCGCCCATCCTGGGGTGAGCACCGTGGTGCGTACGCATATCAAGCACCTCTGCGGCTTTGCGGATTCCCTGAAAAGCTCCTTCCATGACCGCTTCAGGGGTTCCAACCAGTGTGACGACCGTACGGTTGGTATCCGCCCCGGGGTCAACATCCAAAAGGCTCACGCCGGCTACGGCACTGATGGCATCCGTGATCGCCCGGATCTTGGCAGTATCACGGCCTTCACTGAAATTGGGGACACATTCTACAATCTTCATTGATTTCCTGTTATTGCTATTCTCAAAAGTTATTTACGCATCACATCCTGCCGATCCTGATCAAAAAATACAGGATCAAGGCCAGAAGGATGGCATATTTCAACATTTTCAACCCGGACGCCTGGCGGCGGTAATCCTGACTGCGCAGATGTTTTAATCCTTTATCAGCAGTGTTTTTTCCGGTAGAATTTTTCATGGGAGCAGGCTCCTGGTGTGCCGTTATCCACTTCAGATGGATATCCCTGCGAAAAGGGACATGAACAGTTTCAAAAAGGGAGTTATAAACCAACCCAGCAGATTTATGGGTGTAAAGTACCCCAGCAGAATTATCCCGAGCAGGATTCTCGGGCCGTAATGCTGCAGGTTAACGACCAGCTGGGGGTTATACCTTACGATCAGGCCTGAAAAAATCTGAGACCCGTCCAGGGGTGCCACGGGGATCAGGTTAAATACCGCCAGCATGATATTGATCTGGACAAAATAGGCCAGCAGTTGCCCCACGGAGCCGCTCAGGACCAGCTGGGCATAGCTGTGGTATCCCAGAAAACGGATCACGATCCCCCCCACCAGGGCCAGCAGCAGGTTTGAAGCCGGTCCGGCAAAGGCAACTTTCATCATATCCGCCCGGGGATGCCGCATATTGCGCGGGTTCACCGGTACGGGCTTGGCCCAGCCGAAACCTACAAACAGGATCATCATAGCTCCCAAAGGGTCCAGATGTGCCATGGGATTCAGGGTGAGTCTGCCCAGCCGGGCGGCAGTGTCATCCCCCTGGCGGTAGGCCATCCAGGCATGTGAAAATTCGTGAAAACAAAGGGCAAAAAGTAACGTGGGTATCAGAAGTACAAGGACTTCTGCGGGCAATCTGAATAACATTTAACCTCTCGGGTGAAATCGTTTATGTGTTTCTTTCAAATACGTTTTATCAAGATGTGTGTAAATCTGCGTCGTGGTGATATCCGAATGTCCCAACAGTTCCTGAACTACCCGCAAATCCGCACCACCTTCCAGCAGATGCGTGGCAAAACTATGCCGAAATGTATGGGGACTCACCTTCTTACGGATTCCGGCTTTGACCACATGGGCGTGCAGGATGTTCCAGACCGACATGCGTGTAATTGGTCCGCCGCGCAGATTCAAGAACAGGAAACCGCGATTGTTCCCTTTTCTCGCCAGCGTCGGACGTAAATTTTCCACATATCTTATCAGGCAGTCGTAAGCCGGCGCCCCCATGGGGACAATCCTTTCTTTGCTGCCTTTGCCGATGACCCGCACCATGGTATCCTCCCAGAGAATATTGGGTAATTTCAGGCTTACAACTTCCGAAACCCGCAATCCGCAGGAGTAGAGGATCTGGAGTAGAGCCATATCCCTCAGGCCGGATTTACTGGAGAGGTCCACTGTCTGAAAAATGTCCTCAATCTCCCTGACGGTCAGAACCACCGGTAATTTTTTTTCAAGCTGCGGCGGCTGCAGAAAAGCCGCTGGGTCTTTTTTGGACAGACCTTCGTGGATCAGATAGCTGTGATAGCCCCGCAGTGTGGAAAAGGCTCTGCTGATAGTGGCGGTTTTCAGCCCCTCCGAGCCGTCTCCGGTTGTCAGCCGGGTGAGCAGTTTGACATATTCCCGGATCTGAGCCAATTTGATATCCTGCGGCCGGCTGATATTGAAAGCCTCGTTCAGGTAATTCGTGTAGCGCCGCAGGTCATTCCAGTAAGCCTCGATAGTATTGCGGGACAGGCGTCGTTCAAACTGGAGATGCAGCAGAAAGTGTCTGGCGCTTCTGAGCAGGGGATTTTGATCATTTGCCGGCTGCACCATCAAGGGTTCTCAGCATGGTGTACGGCCCTCGCCAGTGCTGCGATTTGGTCGGAGGACGCCGGCCCCTCCAGGGCATTGCCGATGACCACATACCCTGCGCCGGCCCGTACAAGCCTGCCCGCGGTTTCTCCTGAGCGGATCCCTCCTCCCACTACCAGGGGGATCTCCAGAATCCCGGCTATGTGCTCCACCAATTGTGCCCCGGCGTTATTTTCAGCCCCGCTCCCGGATTCCAGAAAAATGAGTTTCATCCCGAGGTACTGACCCGCCAGGGCATGAGCAAGGATGATGTCCTGTTTTTCAGGTGGCAGGGGATTGGTATTGCTCATCACCTGTACCGATGAAACGGCACCTCCATTCAGCAAAATGTATCCGGTAGGGATGGTCTCCAGCCCCAGACTGTGGATCAGGGGGGCCGACTGTACCTGTTCCCCGATGAGATACTGGGGATTCCGGCCGCTGAGCAGAGACAGGAACAGTACTGCATCCGCCACGCGTGACAACTGCCGGGAAGAACCCGGAAAGATGACCAGAGGCAGCTCTGTCAGGGATTTGATGAGCTCCAAACGCTCCTCGAACCGCTCGTCCATGATGAGGCTGCCGCCCACGAGGATGCCGTCAAAATCAGCATCTGTGACCCGGTTCACCATCCCACGAAGGCGGGTATCATTTTTAGTATCCGGATCAATGAGAGCCAGAGCACAGGCTCCCCTGGCAGTTCGTACCGCTTCCAGTCTTTCAAAGGTGGTCATCAGGCTCGGTTCAGAAAGTCGGCCAGACGGTCAATCTCGGCCCGGGTTCTCTTTTCTGTGAAAGCCAGCAGAAGCAGATCGGGTACATTCTGCACTGCGCCGATGAATATGTTTTCCTTTTCTGCAGCCAGAACCAGGTCAGCGGCCGGGCGCCCGGATTCGATCTTCAGGACAAATTCGTTGAGGAACTGGTCTCCGAAGGGGAGCGAGTATTTCTTCGATTCCAGGATTCTGTCAGCCGCATAATGAGCTTTCCGGAAACAGAGTCGGGCAATTTTGGGCAGATTTTCTTTGCCCATGAGAGACATATAGATGGCCGCCCGCAGGGCCATCAGACCCTGATTGGTGCAGATGTTGGAGGTTGCATTCTCCCGGCGGATATGCTGTTCCCGGGTCTGGAGCGTAAGTACATAGGCCTCGTTTCCGTCGCTGTCAACGGTCTTACCGCTGATCCGGCCGGGTAATTTTCGCAGATATTTATCGGTAACCGCCAGCAGCCCCAGATAGGGTCCGCCAAAGGAAAGCTCGTTGCCCAGCATCTGCCCTTCTCCCACGTACACATCCGCCCCGCATTCCCCGGGTGGTGCCAATACACTCAGACGCAGGGGATCAGAGACGGCGATAAACAGGGCCTTTGAGTTGCCCATGGAACTGCTTGCCTTGCGCCAGTCTTCGAGGACGCCGTAATAATTGGGCGACTGGACCACGAGGCAGGCTGCATCTCCAATCAACTCCGGGACACGGCTAAGATCCGTGATGCCATTTGACTCCGGCAGCAGAACGATCTCCGCCTGCCGGTTCTGCAGATAGGTTCGGACGACGGAGATAAATCTCGGGTTCACGGTACCGGACAACAGGATCCGGGTTTTCCGGGTGGCAGCCAGGGCCAGGGAGCAGGCCTCTGCCAGGGCAGAGCCGCCGTCATACATGGAGGCGTTGGCCACATCCATCCCGCTGAGGGCGCAGATCATGGACTGAAACTCATACATGGCCTGCAGCGTGCCCTGACTCACTTCAGCCTGATAGGGCGTGTAGGCCGTATAAAATTCCGAACGACCTGCCAGAAAATCCACCGCTTTGGGGATATAATGATCATAGACACCACCACCGAGAAAACATAGCCCCCGACCGGCAGGACGATTCAGTTCTCCCAGTGCCTGGGCGGCTGATTCCAATTCCCATTCGGATAACCCGGCCTCCAGGCCCAGATCACCCTCCAGACGCAGACCCGGGGGGATATTCCGGATCAGTTCGTCAAACCCGGAGATGCCCATGTCGGCAAACATCGCTGCTTCCGTCTGTCCGGTATTGGGAATGTACGGCATCAGCTGATATGCTCCCGATAGGCCTTTGCATCCATCAGTCGGGTCAACTCCTCCGGGTTACCTGCCTTGATCCTGACAATCCAGCCGGTTCCATAGGGGTCCTTATTTACGGATTCGGGGCTGTCCTCCAGGGCGCTGTTCACCTCCAGAACTTCACCGGAAAGAGGCGCAAAAAGATCAGCCACAGTTTTCACGGCTTCCACCGTACCGAAGGTATCACCGGCAGCTACCGTATCTCCCGGTTCGGGAAATTCAATAAAAATCACATCACCCAGTTCCCCCTGGGCATAATCGGTGATGCCCACTGTGACGGTTTCACCGTCGGCCCGGACCCATTCGTGATCCGCTGAGTATTTCAAGTCGTCTGGTACATTCATTTCTTAATCCTTATCTGGTTCAAATTTGAAGGTCTCTAAAAATCCGGTGTGAATGTCACCGGCTCTGAATTTTTTATCCTGAAAAAGCTGCTTGTGGAAGGGTATAATGGTTTTGACGCCCTCAATGACACATTCGTCCAGGGCGACTTCCATACGGTTCAGGGCCTCTTCCCGGGTGGGCGAATGTACAATGAGTTTGGCGATCATGGAATCATAATAGGGCGGAATGAAATATCCTGAATAGGCATGCGTGTCCACCCTGACCCCCATCCCGCCTGGCATGTGAAAGGCGGTAATCCGGCCGGGGGACGGCATGAAATCACGTGCGGGGTCCTCTGCATTGATGCGGCATTCCATGGCATGTCCCCGAAGCTTGATATTGTGCATCCAATCCGGCAGGGGTTCTCCGGCATGGCACAGGATCTGGTATTTGATGAGATCCAGTCCGACCACCATTTCGGTGATGGGATGTTCCACTTGTATGCGCGTATTCATCTCCATGAAATAATAGTCCCCCCTGGCATCCAGGAGAAATTCGATGGTTCCGGCCCCTACATAATTCGCTGCCCTGGCTCCGGCAATCGCCGCTTTGGTGAGCCGGGCCCGAATCTCGGGGGTCACTGCGGGCGAGGGGGATTCCTCCACTAATTTCTGATGCCGCCGCTGGATGGAGCATTCCCGCTCTCCCAGGGCAACGACATTGCCAAAAGTGTCTGCCAGGATCTGAACTTCGATATGGCGGGGTTTGAGAATGAATTTCTCCAGGTACATGGCAGAATTGCCGAAAGCCGTGCGGGCTTCGGACTGGGCCATGTTGAAGGCTGTCTCCATTTCGGCGGGTTTTTCAACGATACGCATCCCCCGGCCTCCTCCGCCT
>JAADGM010000047.1 GCA_013152375.1 FCB group bacterium
CTACGGAGCTGGTGAATGATGTGCATTGCATTTCTACCAAGATAACGCCCCTACGGGGCTGATGTAATTGGGTGAAAAAACAATCATTAAGACAAGGGTATGACCCCTGCGGAGCGGCACGGCTCAGCACGGGCTGGATAAAGGTATCGCTCCTGCGGAGCTGCTTGATGTGCATTGCATTTCCCCAACATCAATTTTCAGCAGTTAAAATTTTCCCGATGGCTGTAAATTATCGAATGTCATCAAAGCCCATAACCATCACCCTGCGGTTTTATGAGGAACTGAATGATTTTCTGCCCGCGCACCGCCGCAAGGTGAGATTCCGGCGCTCACTGTCCCATAACACAACCGTAAAAGATGTTATTGAATCCTGCGGCGTGCCCCATCCGGAGGTCGATCTGATCCTGGTCAACGGGGTCTCTGTGGATTTCACCTGCCGCATAAAGACCGGCGATGATATCTCGGTCTATCCCGTTTTCGAAACCCTGGATATTTCCGGCGAAACCCGCCTGTCCGGCCGTCCGCTGCGCCGCCTGCGTTTTCTGGCGGATGTCCATCTCGGCCGCCTGACCCGTAAGTTAAGGCTGCTGGGAATTGACGTTCACGAACACCCGGAAGGAGGAGATGCGGAGTTGGCCCGGGCTTCCGCAAAGTCGGGTCTGGTTTTGCTCACCCGGGACCGCCGTCTGCTCATGCGCAGAGAGATCCAAAGGGGATACTTCGTCCGCTCAGTTCACCCAAACGAACAGACTGTGGAAGTCATCCGGCGTTTTGATCTGCGTAACAGTCTGGCCCCTTTCATCCGCTGCACGTCCTGCAACCACCTCCTGGAAACAGTGCCCAAAGATGATGTCCGGCATTTGCTGAAGCCCCTGACGAATAAATACTATCGTCATTTCTCACGTTGTACCGGCTGCGGGAAAGTGTACTGGCAGGGGGCTCATCATAAAAAATTACTGGGCTTTGTGAACTGGGTGTCCGCAGCTGCCGGGTAATCTTCCGCCGTGTATTTTGCAGGGTTTATCCTCATCCGGGTTTACAAACTGATACAAGAATCCCAATTGGGAATTTTTGAAAACCTTTTATTCTAACCCGATCTTTTAAAAGTGGATTTGGGTGATTTGACTTTACAACACAGTGAGGAAATAATGATGAAACATGGACTTATTCTTATAACAGCAGTTTTTATCGGTTTACTGCAGGCGGCAGCCGGAGATCATTATACGGTACAAGCGAGTGAAAACGGTATCACAACGCTGCATTTCAGTCTCGGGGATCTGACTTTTACACCTGCAGGCAATGATCAGAAAATAACATCTCCCGAAGCCGGCACGACGGTTCAGCCGGGGATGCCGGAACTGCCTGTCTTTTCCACTTTTTTCCAGATGACGCCGGGTCATTCTTACAGCGTCGGGTTTTCTGTGATCAGGTCCCATACCATCTCAGACATTTCGATCACCCCATCCCAGCCCATCGATTTCACCGGGGAACTCCCGCCGGCAGAAAAGGATGACTCCTTTTACGGACAGGACCGGATCTATCCGCTGGAAAATCTGAATGTCTCCGAACCGCAGGTCTTTCGGGGGCTCGAACTGCTCTCCCTTAGCCTCACACCCTTCCGGTATAACGGAGCAACAAAGGAGCTGGAGGTCTGGGACGAAGTTGAGATCAGGCTCATCGAATCTGCCGGGAACGACGGACCAGGCCCGGTGACCATGCCCCGCTCAAGTATTTTCGAGAAACTGTACGGCAGTCTTGTGGTCAATTACACTCCCCGCACCGGAGAGGATTTCCAGACCCATGCCGTACTGTACATCTGCGGGGGCGGCTCCAACGGTGTGATCAATTCGCCCTATTTCCAGCAACTGATTGAATGGCGGCATCGCCGGGGCTGGGTGGTGTACACCGCCCATACGGGGACCACCGGTTCCGGGAATAACGCCATCAAGGCCTATATTCAGAATGCCTACGAAACATTTGATCCGCCGCCTGAAATTGTCGGACTCGTCGGGGATGTGGGCGGCAGTTATAATATCCCGACTTTTTATGAGAGTTTCTCCTGGTACAATGGAGAAGGGGATCAGCCCTATTCACTGCTGGCAGGCGATGATATTTTGCCCGAGGTCATTATCGGCCGCATTTCGGTGAACAACAACAGTGATGTGGCCAATGTCCTGAATAAAACCATCAGCTACGAAAAGGCCGTGTACACCGGGGATAACTGGTTTGAGAAAGCCGCCGTGGTGGGTGACCCGTCAGATTCCGGGTCCTCCGTTGCAGATGTGGGTCTGTATGTCGCCAGTCTGCTTGAGAATTATGGCTTTGAGGATGTGCGCGTAAAGGTAGGCGGCAGCAACTGGGCTTCGTGGATGCAGAATCAGCTCACCGAAGGAGTACTCTATTTTCACTACCGGGGCTGGGGGCTTTTCAGCGGGTTCACGAATTCCAATATCAGTGCGCTCAACAACGGCTACAAAACTCCTTTTGTCTCTTTCATTACCTGCGGGACCGGTTCCTTCGCGGGTTCGTCGATGACGGAATATTTCATTCGTGTCGGTACGGTGAACAATCCCAAGGGAGCCGTCACCGCCATCGGCACCGCAACGCTGGGGACCCATACCGTCTTCAACAATATCATCGATATGGGCGTCTGGGAGGGCATCTTCTCCCGTGACCTGGACTATGCCGGCTCGGCGCTGGCCAACGGCAAACTCGTGCTCTACAATACTTATCCCAGTGACCCGGATCATAAGGTCAGCATGTTCACCCACTGGAACAACCTCATGGGAGACCCCGCCCTGAATCTCTGGACGGATACGCCTGTCGCTATGACCGTCGAACATCCGGAAGTGATTGGATTGGGGACTAATTTTATCCCTGTGACCATCACGGATGACGAAGGTAATCCCCTCGGGGGCGTCCTGATCACCGCGGTTACGGGTGGGGATGAGATCTTTGTCAGCCGTACGACGGATGAACTGGGAACGGCAGATCTGCCCCTGGCGGCGGATTACACGGGAACCGTCCATCTCACGGCAACCAAAAAGAACTGTATTCCCGTTGAAAGTACCTTTACGATCACTGCTGCGGGACCCTCCGTCAATTTTGTGGAAGGCAGCCTCATCTTCGATGACGCGGGCGGAAATGGTGACGGCCTGCTCACTGCAGGTGAAACGGCTACGGTTGCACTTACCCTGCGCAATTACGGGACGGAAACCGCAGCCGGTATTTCCATCACGCTCAATGTGGGTTCTGAACTGTTCACCGTGAGTGCAATAGACCTTGAGACCGACGAACTGGCTCCGGGGGCAGAGACGACCTGCACTTTTACGGCAACGCTCTCACCGGCAGCCGTAGATGGGGAGCCGTTGAATGTCTCCCTGGTGACCGCTGATAGTGACGATCACCAGTGGACCGGGCTGCTGCCTCTGGAGGTGCATGCCCCCAAACTGCACATAGCAGGTTACAGCCTTGAAGACGGCGCTGTGGAGCCCGGGAGTTCGGCAACGCTTTCTCTGGAGCTTGAGAATTTAGGCTCTGTTGATGTTGACGACGCAGCCGTTGAGTTGACCTTCGTCAGCTATCTCATTGACCTGCCCCAGAGCACCGCCACCTGGGGTGCCATTCCCGCAGGCGGCTCCGCAGCTTCCGAAGGAGCGGTGACACTGGATTTCAGCGGGGATATCATCAACGGTACTGTACTGACGGTGGATGCGCACCTCACGACCTCCGGCGGTTATGACCGGACGGAATATTTTTCAATCCAGATCGGAGAGGTTTCAGTGACGGATCCCCTGGGACCCGACGCTCACGGTTATTATATTTATGATTCCGATGATCTCGGCTACAGTCTGGCGCACCCTTATGACTGGATCGAGATCGACCCGGACCATAACGGCAGCGGGACCAGTTTCGGACTGACGGACAACGGCAACGGAAATCCCTTGTCGTATCAGCCGGGACATCTGGACCTGCCCTTCACTTTCACCTTCTACGGTGAGGATTACGATGAGATCACCGTCAGCACCAACGGCTGGCTGGCCTTCGGAAATTCGGATATGCGCTCTTTCCGGAATTACAACATTCCCGGTGCGGGGGGTCCCTCTCCCATGGTGGCAGCATTCTGGGATGACCTTAAAACGAATGGCGGCGGACAGGTATATTACCAAGTTCAGGATGATAATTCCGTCGTAATTGAATGGTCCGACATGCACACTTACGATCAGAACAGTCCCGAAACCTTCGAGATCATCCTGTATGACAGCCTCACACCCACGGGGGATGACGAGCTGCTGATCCAGTACAAAGATTTCAATAATACCTCGGTGGGCGATCTCGAATACGGCGGGGTGGATCACGGGGATTACTGTACCGTGGGCATCGAAAATCAGCTTGGTTCCGATGGTTTGCAGTACACCTTCAACGACACTTATCCGGAAGCCGCCCTGGAAATTTCCGACCACACGGCCCTGTTCATCACGACGCAGCAGCCCATCGCGCTGGAAATGGGTGATGTGAATCAGGATGGAGAGGTTAACGTTCAGGATATCATTCTGGTGGTCAATCACGTGCTTCTGATCGCTCCTCTCGATACGCTGCAAGCCTATGTGGCCGATCTGGATCAGAACGGTGTGGTCAATATTCTCGATGTGATTCACATGATCAATGTCATCCTCGGTAATGAGTGATGAGCGGTGAGGATCAGGCCTGCGCCGGACAGAGTAACTCCGGCGCGACAAAGGACCGGCACCGTCTGTCAGCAAGCATTCGATTTGCGTGATTGAAAAAGGAAAGACAAATGGATCAGCACTTCACTACTTTTGAAATCCTGGGAAATTCTGCCGGAATACCCACATCCGGGAGGAATGTCTCCTCGGTAATTGTGTCCCTGACGGGTTATGATATCATGCTGGACTGCGGTGAGGGGACCTACCTGACCTGGCGCCGGGCCGGCTACCGCTGGAAGCGCCTGAACTATATCTGCATCACCCACCTGCATCCGGATCATATCGGCGGACTCGTGCCGCTGCTATTTTACCGGAAGCTGCTGCACATCGAATCTCCCCTGGAGATCGTGGGTCCGGCACCGCTGGAGGACTTCATCCGCTCGTCATTGCAGTTTTCCGGCATCCACCTGGATTACCCCCTCAAATTTCATGTTGCCGAGAGCGTCTCGTCCCTGGAACTCTCCGGGGGCGTGAGAGTCCGCTGGGCTGCACTTGACCACAAGGTCCCCTGTTTCGGATATCGGTTTGAGAGTCCCGGCGGCCGGGTCCTGACCTTCATCACCGATACACTCCCCTGCGGGAACGGCAGCCGGCTGGCACAGGGAGCAGATGTGCTCATCCACGAGGCCACCTTTGAGCCCGCCCAGGCCGAACTGGCCAAGAAGGCTTTCCATACCACCACCCTGCAGGCCCTGGACCTCGCCGAAAATGCCGGAGTAAAACAATTGTACCTGACCCATTTCAGTCCCCGTGTGCAGGACGAAGCGTTGGAGAAACTGCGTTACAGGGGAATGGGAATTCTGCCGGCGGGCAGACAGACAATTTCAGAAACCGATTAATTTTTACATTAAGACTTTTCAAAGTAACCCAGTCCCGGAAAGCCAACACACTCTGAGTGATCAGGCACCTGCGGCTTAAAACCGGTTTTACCGGTAAACTTCATTTTTCTTTT
>JAADGM010000136.1:0-3343 GCA_013152375.1 FCB group bacterium
GTGCTGTCTTTGATAGCCTCATCCGTAAGTGCTGCCGGGACTGATACGCTGTCAACCTTTGCGGGTTTACCATAATTTGTAAAAATATAATTATCATAGGATACTTTCATAGTGCTGATATCCCGGCGGCTGGGGCGGTGCCGCAGTTCAGGCGGTTTCATCGTTTTCCATTTTGCAGGCTCAACCTGAATCTTCTGGTCCAGCCGCTCCAGGGGATTTGAAAGCGCATAAATATCGTAGCCGCTTTTCTCGAAGCCGGTTACGACGAGTTGTACATCATCAGAACTCAGAGATAATTGACTGATACCGGTCAAAACATTTGTAATGGCTTGGGGTCTGGCAAGGGTGTCATTCAGCAGATATACATTATTGATCCCCGACTCATCGGAAATGAATGCCAGAGTTTTGCCGTCCTTCGAAAGGATGGGGTAGGATTCATTGAACTCCGTGTCGGTGAGCCGCTCGATGGTGCGTGTAGTACGGTCAATTTTATAGATGTCCATCTGATCGATACTCACAGAGTCAGGATGCTCGGGAGCGGAAACATCCAGATACGAACCCCTGTCTGAAATAAAGAGGAGCGACTGGCCGTCAGGGGACCAGGAAACCTGATCTTCCGTAAACCAGTCGGCAGTGAGATTGGTCAGCGAATCGGTTTCCAGATCATAAAGATAAATGTCGCTGTTGGCACCGTCATTACCAACAAAGGCTATTTCATCTCGTACAGGATTCCAGGCCGGGCGGTAGATCCCCTCCATTCCGAGGCGGTATTTGCGGGTCTTCCGGGATTTCACATCCACGATAAAGAGCGCATCCGATTTACCACTCTTGGCCCCGAAAGCCAGTCGTTCGCCGTCGGGTGACCAGCTGAGTCCCGGTTTCAGGATGTGGAGTTCTTCAAATTCGGCCGTATTTTCTCCCTGAATGATCTTACGCAGGAATTTCCCATCGCTGGCTGAGATCAGGTACATCCCGAAACTCCCCGATTTATTTGAGATGATGGCGACCCGGCTGCCGTCGGGCGAGATGGCCGGGGCAATGTTATAGGAGTTCTCCAGTTTTTCGTGATCCGTAAGTCGGTCGGCAATATCAGGCAGATTATCCCTGCCGGCCACATCCGGCCAGTATTCTTTCTTCAGATATTTATGCCATTGTTTTGAGAGCTCTTTCAGGTTGACACCGAGCGCCTGCTCCAGGCCCTTTTCCACGCTATTGTTTTTCTTGATCTGGTAGAATATTTCCGAAAAAGATTCCTCCCCCCATTTTTGAGCGATGAACCGCCACACGGACTGTCCGCCCCGGTAAGAGAGATACCCGTTCAGCCGGTAGATATCCGGCAGTTCGCCACCGTTGATAGCCAGGTCGCGCATCCACATGTCCGAGTTGGTGCTCCAGCCGTCTGACAGATATTCCGCCAATCCCTCATTCATCCAGCCGGGGATCATGAATTTGATGCGGCTGGAGATGAGATTCTGCAAATTGCCGCCATAGATATTTTCGTTAATGAAAGCATGCACGAGCTCATGATGGATCACATGTTTGAACTCCCGGTGAGAACCGTCGTAAGGCACTACCACACGGTTCTTGTAGAGTTCTGTGACGCCGCCGATCCCCTCGTACATATAGGTGTCAAGGACATTGGTCTGCTGAAAATCGTTATGTGAATTGTAGATGATGATGGAGACCCGGTCATTCAGCGTCCAGCCCATCCGTTTGGAGATATTTTCATAGGCTGCCTCTCCCTCTCTGGCTGTAAATTCAGCATGGTTCTCACCGTTACCGGTAAAGTAGATATCGAAATGTGTGGATTGGATAAACTCCCAGTTGAATTTATCGTATTGTACGATATTCTGACCAAACTGGCCGGTCAAAAAGGTTAGGGTAATGATGCTGATGAATGCGCGGATTGTATTTTTCACGGGGGTGCTACGCCTTATTTTGCTAAATGTTCTCTGAAATTCAAAGGGAAAGCTAACAAAGAATGGTCCGACCGTGAAATAGGTTTGTTGAGACACAAATTCATGAGTTGTATTCGGGTTTACTATTTCATGAGCATGAGCTTCTGCGTACCCGTATAACCAGGAGTCACCAGTCTCACAAAATAGAGACCTGAAGCATTGGCCGACGCATCCCAGATCACACTGTGGTGACCGGCCGTGAGCCTGTCATCAGCAAGCTTCTTGACAATCCGGCCGTGGATATCATAGATCGCCAGAGATACCCTGCCGGCTGCCGACAGTTCGTAATTGATCGTCGTCACCGGATTGAAAGGGTTGGGATAGGCCTTTTTCAGGTGTGTGGACTGGGGAATCAGCTCTCCGGGCTCGTCAACGGACAGATTGGGCGTGACCAACAGCAGAACGGTACCAAAACCATCCAGGGAAACCGGTGCGTCCCAGCCTGCAAATCCACCGCTTTCATCCAGCAGGACTGTACCTAATTGTAATCCGGTCAGCAAATCCGAAACGAAATATTCACCGGCGGGAAGCTGTGAAGAGGCAAGGGTGATGGCAGGGTTGTTCAGTGTAAAGATATGCAGATTGAACAGGGCGATAATCATTTCATCGGCAGTGCTCCGTGCATACGAGAGTAAATTATACTGATTCGAGGTGACTTCCGAATAGGCTCCATTTATCAGCGCCGGGAAATTCTTCCGGGCCTTGATCAGTCCCCGGTACCAGTTCCACAATGAGCCCGGGTCAGCCTGTTGGGTTTCGACATTGTTTGTGTCATAATCAGTATTCACGGGAAACCAGGCGCTGCCGGTAGTGAACCCCGCGTTTTCAGCAGGGGACCACTGCATGGGGCTGCGGTTGGTGCCGTCACCGTTTGATCCGGTCATACCGATCTCTTCACCGTAGTAAAGAAAGGGCACTCCCGGGAGTGTCAGGTAAATTGCGGCAGCCATTTTCATCTGATCCACATTTTGGTTCAGCGCGCCGAAGATGCGCTCCTGATCATGATTTGAGAGAAAAGGGGCAAATTGATAGACCGGATAAGAGTCTAACACCTCACTGATCTGGGTCAGGACTGGAACAGGTTGGTGCGTTAAAATGCCGGTGCTGATGGCATCAGACAGTTGGAATTCAAAGCAAAAATCCATTCCCGTACTGTCCACATAAGTGGCGATATTTTCTGTATCGGACCAAACCTCTCCCACGGTCATGGCCTCCGGTGAGATATTCTTATAATAATTCCTGAACGTTCTTAAAAAATCGTAAGTCTCCGGAACATTGTAAAGCTGCTGGCCGTCCTCAAATAAATACTGAATAGCATCCAATCGAAAGCCATCTACGTTGAGAGAATCCAGCCAGAATCCGGCGATATCCAGCATTTCATCCTG
>JAADGM010000136.1:3350-13512 GCA_013152375.1 FCB group bacterium
GCGTTGCATAGTTTAAATCGGGCATACCGCTCCAAAAAAGCCCATAGTAAAAATAGCCGTTAGCCGCATGCCAGACCGTTTGTCCCCAGGGTCCCAGATAACCCGGGTATTCATTTTCCCAACGAAACCAATCTCTGTAAGGGGAGCTGATATCCTGCACGGCAGTCTGGAACCAGGGATGCTGACTCGAGCAATGATTCATGACATAGTCGATGATGATCCGTATGCCTCTGGCATGGCAGGCTTCGACGAGACTGTTAAAGGTAGAGAGGGAGCCGTAATCCGGATTTATATCCCTGTAATCGGTGGCGTCGTAGCCGTGGCTGCTGGGCGATGGCTGAACGGGCATGAGCCAGATCCCGGTGATTCCCAGATCGGTGTCGGTCGCCGGGTCACCGTCGTTAAGGTAGTCAAGTTTCTCGATGATTCCCTGCAGATCACCGATGCCGTCTCCATCACTGTCGTAAAAACTGCGTACAAAAATTTCATAAAATACCGTATTATTCCACCAGGGCAGTTCCTGTGCAAGCGCGCCCTGCAGCAAGAGACTGCAGCAGGCTGTCAGGAAAAAAGATCTGAGCATAAATTGATTCCGGTAAGGTTCATTGAGTTTATAAAGGAGACATTTTCATTGCGGGCTTCCACCCAAATCTACGGCATTTTTCATATCAATCCCTCAAGTCTTAGGATATTGAACCTTACTGCTTCACTCCCGGAGTTTGTTTTGCGTTGACGGGCAATAATTTCTTTCGGACCAGACAGACAGCAGACTTAGATTTGGCCGGCGGACCGGTATGTCGTTTCAAATATCAGAACGCGACAAGGGCTACCGGAAAAATTAGTTTATTTAACTGGGTATTATGATTTTACAAACATTAGACTGGTCCATCATTGCAGTCTTCTTCATCATATCACTGGGAATCGGTGTTTTAGTATCCCGTCGTGCAGGGGAGAATTCTGCCGAATATTTTTTATCCGGGCGGAATATGCCCTGGTGGATATTGGGGATCTCAATGGTGGCAACGACTTTTTCCGCGGATACGCCCAACCTCGTCACGGATATCGTTCGGCAGAACGGGATTGCGGGCAACTGGGTCTGGTGGGCGTTTCTGCTGACCGGCATGCTCACGGTTTTTGTATATGCCCGGCTCTGGCGTCGCTCTGAAGTTCTGACAGATCTTGAATTTTATGAAATCCGTTACAGCGGAAAACCGGCAGCCTTTTTAAGAGGTTTCCGGGCCGTCTATCTGGGACTATTTTTTAATGTTCTGATCATGGCCTCTGTTTCACTGGCGCTGATTAAAATTGGCGGCGTCCTTCTGGATTGGTCACCGGCGAAAACCCTCATCATAATCTCGAGCATTACCGTCATCTACAGTATGCTTGGTGGATTACGAGGTGTGCTGATCACGGATGTCGTCCAGTTTGCCATAGCCATGACAGGTGCGGTCGGAGCGGCGGTCATTGCCGTGAGACTCCCTCAGGTAGGTGGTCTTTCCGGGTTGCTGACAAATGAGCATGTGATTTCAAAACTGAATTTTCTGCCGGATTTTTCCGATACCGGTGCAGTGATGACATTACTGATTCTCCCGCTGGCAGTGCAGTGGTGGAGTGTCTGGTATCCGGGGGCCGAGCCGGGCGGCGGCGGTTATATTGCCCAGCGGATGCTGTCAGCTAAAAATGAGGACCATGCCGTAGGTGCGACATTGTTCTTTAATGCCGCCCATTATGCTCTGCGTCCCTGGCCGTGGATCATTGTCGCTCTGGCTTCGCTTGTGATCTTTCCCGACATTGCCTCCCTGCAGCAGGCCTTCCCCAACGTGGATCCGGGTGTTGTGCGGCACGATATGGCTTATCCGGCAATGCTGACTTTTTTACCGCATGGATTGCTGGGGATCGTGGTGGCTTCTCTCTTCGCGGCCTTCATGTCAACCATTTCCACCCATTTGAACTGGGGCGCTTCATATCTGGTGAACGACTTTTATCGCCGGTTCTTAAACCCGTCAGCCAGTGAAAAACAGCTGGTTTTCATGGGACGTGTTTCCACTGTCATTTTAATGCTGCTGGCGGGCTTGCTGGCCCTGATGCTCAGTAACGCCTTACAGGCCTTCAACATCATGCTGCAGATCGGGGCCGGAACAGGGCTGTTATTTATTTTGCGCTGGTTCTGGTGGCGGATTAATGCCTTCAGCGAAATCACGGCAATGGCGGTTTCTTTTCTGGTAGCGATTTTATTTCAGTTAGTACTGCCCCGCTTGGGGGTTTTAGAACTCTCAAGCCATATTCAACTGGTTTTGGGTGTTGCCGTTACAACTCTGGCCTGGCTGGCTGTGACCTTCATGACCAAGCCCACGGAGAGAACCAAATTAATAAAATTCTATACACTTGTGCATCCCGGCGGACCCGGCTGGAAAAATATTTCTGCTGAAGCCGGGTCCGAAAAATCGGCAGGATGGGATGTTCCAAGAGGTATTTTGAATATGATACTGGGTTGCTTTGCTGTCTACAGCGCGCTCTTTGCAACCGGATATTGGATTTACGGGAATTGGCTGCCGGCAGTTCTGCTTACTGTCATCGGCATTGGAGCCATTATGCTGTTAGGGTGGTCGATATACGGATCAAAAAGTTAAGCTTAGTCCCGTCGGTACCTGTCAGGTGCCTGCAATTACTTCATTTTCTGGAGCAGTTCTCTTTTCCGAACAACTTCCCTGGCAAGGTGAGCCAGGTTTTCATCCACCATCAGACGGTTGATGTTTTCCTTGATGATCTGCCACTGATCATGCAGAGGACAGGGAATCTGGTCGTTGCATTCATCCAACCCGATAACGCACATATCGGATTCAGGCGGCGGGCCTTCTATGGCTTCAACAATCTGTGAAACACGAATATCTTCTGCCGGACGGTTAAGCTGAACACCGCCCCCTCTGCCACGTGTCGATTTAATAAGGTGATGTTTCGCCAGCGTCTGGACAAGTCTTGCCAGAAAATGTCGGGGAATATCATAATCTTCCGCAATTGTACTCACCATAATCTTATCTTCTTCAGGGTGTTCTGCGAGGTAGATCATCGCCTGCAACGCATATTCGGTAGATTTTGAAAAAATCATCTGTTAAACCTTTCAATGTTGAAAAAATAAACTTTCATTGTGGCATTTCATAAATAATTACCTGTCAATATTAAAAATAATTTTGTATTAAATGTAAATAAATTTAGTAAAAGATATATTATTATTTGTTGAATACAATTATCACTCTGGGGACTGACTTATAAAATGGTGATACAATCTGAATGGAAAAGGGCTTGGGGGAACTGTTTTGAGACGGCTACTGAACGCCTCGATGATAAGGTGGATTTTTCATCCGGGAGTTTGAATCCACAAACAAACCGGGGACAATTTACAGGTGATGGATATTCCTGAAAACTGACCCCGGTCACGCATTCAGTGTGTGATTGCGCAATAGAGCTTATAGCCGCTTACCTCTGTACATCTCGCCAACCAATGTTTGGATTGATAAAAACAGACATGTATTAGCCTATCTCGAGGGCGACAAATCTGGAGCCGCCATCCCTTTTGACCAGCAGCAATATGGAATCGCCTTTTTCATAATCGTCAAGAATGTTCAGATATTCGTCTACAGAATTGATTTCCTCTTTCCCCAATTTGACGATCACCTCACCCTTGCGGATGTCAGCCTTAGAGGCAACCGAACCGTTTTTAACATCTGTCACAATCACACCATGGTCCGTATTATACTTTGCGGGGGAGGAAGCGAGGTCAAGTTCCTTTACCTTGAGTCCTAAAATATCAAAATCGTCAGAACCCAGGAAGGTGGAAGCCAGGTCTTTTTCATCCGGCCGCGTTCCCAATTCAATATCAATTGATTTGGATTTGTGATCTCTAATGATCTTGAATTTCACCTTATCTCCCGGACGCCGGCTGGCAACAATATTTTTCAGACCGGAGGCGTCCTCAACCTTTATCCCGTCCACTTCAGTAATGATGTCCTGCTCCTGAATATCGCTGGATGCAGCCGGGCTGTCGGGAATAACCTGCGCGATGATGGCTCCGCTTGGGTCCTTAAGATCGAGAGCTTTGGCCATATTTTTATCGATATCCTGAATCGAGACACCCAGCCAGCCTCGCGTGACATGTCCGTTTTCAATGAGGTCAGTTACGACTCTTTTCACCTGATTGACGGGCACAGCAAAGCCTACGCCTGCGCTGGCCCGGGAAAAGCCGTCTGTGGCAATGGCAGTATTAATACCCACCAGTTCTCCATCAAGGTTAA
This sequence comes from FCB group bacterium, assembly GCA_013152375.1. Taxonomy (GTDB): domain Bacteria; phylum Fidelibacterota; class Marinisomatia; order SCGC-AAA003-L08; family JACNLC01; genus JAADGM01. The sequence continues at coordinate 7,640 of JAADGM010000136.1, forward strand.
AGAGACCCCCGCCGGAATTCCCCGGGTTGATTGCTGCATCATGCTGGATAAAATTCTCAAAATTTCCTCTGGAGATCACATCGCTTCTGCCCTTTGCGCTGACGATACCGGCGGTAACCGTATGGTTTAAATTCAGCCCGAAAGGGCTGCCGATGGCGACGACCCATTCACCGATATCAAGGTCATCCGAATCTCCGTATTTCGCCTGTATCAGATCATCAGCATCTACCTTGATCAGGGCAATATCCGACAACGGGTCGGTTGCGAGTATCTCCGCACTGATCTCCCGTTTATCAAAGAGAATGACCTGAATATCATCTGCATCCTCAACAACGTGATTGTTCGTCACAATGTAGCCATGTTTGGAATCAATGATGACGCCGGAACCGAGGCTTTCCCCTTTGAAATCCATGCCCTTTTGGTCCTCTCCCCAGGGATTCATAAAATAGTGGGGAAATTGTTTCGTTACGGTTTTTTCTGAGACGATGGATACAACCGTAGGATTTCCCTTTTTCGCCACCGCCACGAAAGCCGCGCTGAATTCTTTCCTGCCGGGTGTTTTTCCCCATAGGGCACTAATCACAAATAAAATGGTTATGACAGTTGTCAATTTTTTCATATCTACTCCTTAAAGATCAAATTAAGTCCTTGAATAATGCGAAAAAGCAGGTAATGTTCCGTATCGCTGAATAAAATCAAAAATAATATATTAATTAATATGGATAATAGTATCGTAAATTATGGTAGTAGTAAAATCTATGATAATACGGAGTATATAACAGAAATGAAATTAAGAAAAATACATAACAGGATTAAATATATTATTAAGGGCGATATGGTGAACAAAATATTTTCACTGCTTTTCATGCTGACGCTCTCATCTCCTGCAATGGCGGGGATGACCTATTCGGGAATCTTACAGGGACGGTCTGTTTACAACATAGAAAACGAATCACAACTCGATTTTCTACTGCCCCGGGCACGTCTGATTTTGAGAGGTAATGTGAATGACCGTGTGGGATTTTTTATTCAGTCAAATATGGGCAGTATTATCGACGTAAAACTAAATTATGAGTGCAGCAGGTTTAAAACAACCTTTACATTGGGCCGGTTTCTGCCGAATTATACCTATTACATGCCCATTCATACGGGAAAACTGGATTTTATTGATTACCCAATGCTCACCAGTAAGACAGCTCCCTGGAGACAGATCGGGTTTCAGTCTGAAACAAGATTAACTGAGTCGGTGAAGTTTGCTATGGGACTTTTCAACGGAGCGCTGGAACCCGATAATTGGGCGGATACAACCAGGGACGGAAAGGATATGCTGTTAAATCTGCAAGGTTCCTTTTATCTGAAAACCTACTGGTGGCGGATCAATGCAGTGGGAGCCGAAACAGGGGATGTTGAGGGCAGCCGCTCCGGGATAGCGGTTAAATATTCAGGACCGCATCTCAAGCTGATCGGCGAATTTCTGAGTACCGATTTTGGAGATGACACAGCTGGATTCAGTTATTATCTCCAGGGTGGATATAATTTCCCCGGTAAAAACGTAGAACTTCTTCTCCGTTACGATATATGGGACCCGGACAAAGATGCATCTGGAGACGACAGCATCCGTACGACCCTGGGTCTGAACTATTATCTATCGGGCCAGGATGCCATGTTTTATTTCAATTTGATTTCCATTGACGCAGGACAATCTGCAAACTTTATGGTGTTTGAAGTCCAATATCAGATCCTGTTTTAACCCTGGCTGGGTATTCAGTTTTCCTGTAACTGTTCCCCGGTCCGGTATTATTTCCCCACGGAATTTCACATCTGATGGTCCTAAAATTAAACACTTAGGAATGCCTTTATTCTTATTAGATTTCCCATCAGGATAGCTCATTTATCTACCGAAAATCAGCATTTTGCTTCGCAGGTTTGAAATTCTGTTCTCCACTGAAATGCTGATGAGTGTTTAACGGCAAATCAAACATCATTCTAATTCTGGGAGCATGAGGAAGTGAAACCGATAAGCATACTGCAAAACCGTTCGCTGATCTTAGGACCGGTAATCTCTGCACTTTTTATTCTGATATTCGATTTGAGTCCCGGACATCCTGAAGTAACCCGAACAGCAGCAGTTGCAATTCTCATGGCTGTCTGGTGGATCACCGAGGCCGTTCCGCTGGCGGTGACGGCACTGCTTCCCATAGTTTTATACCCGTTGTTGGGGATTATGAACGGCAAGACTGTGGCTCCGATTTATTTCAATCACATCATTTTCCTTTTCATCGGTGGTTTCATTGTGGCTCTGGCCATGGAAAAGTGGAATCTGCATAAACGCATTGCCTTGTATATCCTTGTGAAATTCGGCAAAAAACCCTCCCGGATTTTGCTGGGGTTCATGGTTGCGACGGCCTTTTTATCGATGTGGATCAGCAACACTGCCACCACGATGATGATGTTGCCTATCGCTATGGCCATCATCCTCCGCTTTGAAAAGATGATGGGCAAAGACAAAGTAAAGAAATATTCCGTGGGGTTGTTCATCGGGCTTGCATACAGCGCTTCCATCGGTGGAATTGCGACACTGGTGGGAACGCCCCCAAACCCGGCTTTGGTCAGAATTTTCAGCATCTCCTTCCCCGAGGCTCCGGAGATATCCTTCGCCTCATGGTTCCTTTTTGCCCTGCCGGTGTCCATCCTGTTCCTGGCCTTTCTCTGGATTTTTCTGGTCAGGAGATTTTTCAGGGATGAAGGCGACAGGGAGCTGGATGCGGAGATATTCCGGGAACAGGTTCAGGAGTTGGGACCCATGTCTTACGAGGAAAAGATCATCCTGACGGATTTCATTTTATTAATCCTGTTATGGCTCTTCAGGGCTGATATTAAGTTCGGTCTGTTCATGATCCCCGGATGGTCCAGATTATTTGCGAATCCAAAATTCATCAATGATGGCACGGTTGCCATTGCCATGTCCATTATACTGTTCATGCTTGCCTCCCGGAAGCGACCAGGTGAGAAAATAATGGAATGGAAGACTGCCAGTAAACTGCCGTGGAATATTGTCCTGCTGTTTGGCGGAGGTTTTGCCCTTGCAAGTGGTTTTAAGGAATCCGGATTAAGCCAGTGGCTCGGGACGCAGCTTACGTGGGTCAGCCATTTGCACCCATTGTTCATTGTCGTGGTCATTTGCCTGGTCATCACCTTTCTGACGGAACTGACTTCAAACACCGCCACGGCTCAAATGCTGCTGCCCATCATTGCCTCTCTGGCAGTTGCTATTAAGCTGAATCCTTTGTTTCTGATGGTGCCGGCTACACTTTCCTGTTCGTTTGCTTTTATGCTGCCGGTGGCAACTCCGCCCAATGCTATTGTTTTCGGGTCGGAAAGGTTAAAGATCATTGATATGGTCAAAACCGGTATCTGGATGAATTTTGCCGGTGTCATTTTTACGACAGCAGCTATTTTTATTCTGGGAAAGATTGTTTTCGGGATTGACCTCAGCAGCCTGCCTGCCTGGGCTCAATAGGGCCTTCCTCATAACAGAAAGAAAGGAAACTATGGGTAAGAATATAGTCATTACGGGAACTTCCAGCGGTATCGGTCTGGCCACTGCTAAGGTCTTGTTAAAGGCCGGTTGCAGGGTTTTCGGCAGCGTTCGCAGGCTGGCAGACGCCAAAGCTCTCATTGAATCCGGCGGAGATCGTTTTCATCCCCTGGTTTTTGATATCACCGATGAGTCATCAGTTCTAAAAGGTGCGCAGGAGGTGAAAAAATACCTGCCGGATGGCGAAAACCTGCTCGGCCTTGTGAACAACGCCGGCATCGGACTTGGGGGACCCCTGGAACATCTCAGTCTTAAAACCCTACGGCGGCAGCTCGAAGTCAATGTTGTGGGAACACTTGCCGTAACCCGGGCCTTTATTCCTCTGCTGAAAAATGAAAACGGAAAAGCCCCTGCAGGCAGGATCATCAATATCAGTTCCGTGGCAGGGAGAAGGGCACTGCCTTTCACCGGACCTTATGTGGCTTCCAAACATGCCCTCGAAGGGTTATCAGATTCGCTGCGAATGGAACTGCAGCTATGCGGGATTGATGTAATCCTTGTTGAACCCGGCCCGGTCAGGAGTGAGATATGGAATAAGATGCCTGACCCTGAAAATAATCCTTTCCTGGGCACAGAATACGAACCTGCACTGCGCAGATTTTACCGAATTACAATGAACCGTGTTGATAAGGCCCTACCCGCTGAGCGGGTAGGAGAATTGGTGCGCAGGATCATTGAATCGCCACATCCCAGAGCCCGGTACGTCATCACCCGGCATAAATGGCGGGATTTCATACTGCCGGGATTGCTGCCCACCCGTCTGATCGACCGGAAAATCGGTAAATTTCTGGGACTGCTCAAACCATAATTACGCTGCAGAATTACTTCCCGGTGCTCTGGAACTTCCTTGTATCAGCAATTTGCAGAGTTGTAATTTTGCCCGCTCTTTTTCAGGAGATATTTTTACCGGAGACTACCATCCGGGGAATTGATTCGAGGTGTGGCTCAGCCCGGTTAGAGCACCTGCTTTGGGAGCAGGGGGTCGCAGGTTCAAATCCTGCCACCTCGACGTACATCTTTTCTTTATAGATGTCAATGGTGGCTGTAGTTCAGTTGGATAGAGCACCTGACTGTGGCTCAGGATGTCGTGGGTTCGAGTCCCATCAGCCACCCGAAAATCCCCGTTCAGCGGGGATTTTTTTTGGTTCAATTCATTACTCAAGCCGCTGGAAGATATTGCTGCGATAAATCAATCCAGCCTGTTTCCAGACAAAGGTCAGCTATGCGCCAGCGGCGCGTCGAATCCAATACTCTCATCGATCGAGTATTGGCATCCCAGAGCAGGCTTGATTATCGGCATTATCAATACCCATTTTAATATTGGCAAGCTAATACTTGAGCTGTAAATAAAGCGGGCGATGATAAAACACCGCCCGCTTGAATCGATCTGTAAAAACCTGGCCTGGAATCTGTCGCAGCCAGTTGATCTTTTTTACTTCATCAACATTACTTTTTGTGATGAACTAAACGAACCGCTGGTCATTTTCACAAAATACAATCCGCTGGGAAGGTCGCCTGCATCCCAGGTCAGAGAATGATTCCCGGCTTCCGCCACACGATTCGTAAGTTCGGCTACCTGTTTGCCGTTGACATCATAAACCCGAATGATGACACGGGAGTTTTCAGGGAGCTGATAAGTTATGGTTGTTACCGGATTAAACGGATTCGGGAAGGCTGGCTCAAGTGAAAAACGTTCGGGTGCCAGAGCCACAGTCGGCTGGATGGCATGGTAATCCCAATCAACAATGGTCGCCGAAGTCACAATCAGATCGCCTGCAAACTCAAAGAGCTCTTTTCCGGCGAGGGTGCTGCCGTCAAGTGACAGCAGAATGACCCTGTTCTCTGAAGAATAGATACTCCAACCGGGCGGTACAGTCTGCGGCAGCAGATCAAATGTACCGGATACTTCGAGTTGAATGCCGGCAGGTGTTCCGTCTGTCTCTAAAAGAACGGAAGTATCCGTCACCATTAACCGGGCAGTGGTGATACTCTGATCAGCAGTCATTGACGGGCCTATGGCCAATTCGACGAGAATAACCAGATCGAGGATTGTAAGCTGCCCATCAAGCGGCTGATATAAGTCTCCCACCAGTAATTGATAATCTGTGGGCGTTGTACCGAAGAGAACGATACCAACAAATTCCACAACATCCGTGACATTGACCAAGCCGTCGTGATTTAAATCGCCTGGGATCAGGTAATCACAACTTCCGTCATCAATCGTAGCATCGGGATCATAATTCAAAGCATCGGGATCCGTACAACCAAAGCAGGC
>JAADGM010000119.1 GCA_013152375.1 FCB group bacterium
TGTGCTATAATTGTGTTGTTTGCGGATTACCTTTTGCCGAAAACAGCCTGTGGATATTCGCTGCCACCCGACTGGCCAGTTCTTCGACCGCATATTTTTCTCCGGTCAGGGCATTCACCGAGGTCACACCGTATTCGAAAATACCGCAGGGGATCATGCCCTCGAAATAGCGCATATCCGGCTGGATGTTCAGGGCGAAGCCGTGCAGGGTGACCCATTTTGCCAGGCGCACACCCAGGGCACAGATCTTTTCATCTTCCACCCAGACGCCGATGAGCCCTTCCTTCATTCCGGCCCGGATGCCGATAGCAGCCAATGTGTCGATAATCACCTGTTCCAGGGCGCGCATGTACCATGAGACGCTCAGGCGGTACTGATGAAGATCTAGAATGGGGTAGCCCACAAGCTGTCCTGGGCCGTGATAGGTGACATCTCCACCCCGGTCAACCTGTACAATTTCAGCATCCCCGGGGCGGGACTCCAGCAAATGATTGTGATCGGCATTTTTACCGAAAGTGTACACCGGCTCATGTTCCAGCAGCAGGACTAAATTGGGGAGTTTGCCGGCTATTCTGCGCCGGTGGATCCGTTTTTGAAGTTCCCAAACGGGCCGGTAGGACTGACGACCCAGCCAGAAATAATTCAGGGGTTCGGTGGCCCGGGTCCCGATCCACTCCAGAACAGGTTCAAGCTCCGTTTCTGACAGCTTACCGTCATAGCGCCAAAGTGTGGATTCCCCGGTTCCCGGCATGCGGAGATCAGATATGGATGGCTTCACCCAGGGCGTCGGCAGTGGCCTCCATCAGGGCCTCAGACAGGGTGGGATGCGGGTGGATGGTCTTCAGCAGGTCAAAATGGGTGGTTTCGAGTTTGCGGGCGATGCCGGCTTCCATTATGAGATTGGTGGCCTCCGGACCGATAATATGGCAGCCCAGGAGTTCGCCGTACTTGGCATCATAGATCATTTTGACAAAACCCTCCGTATCACCAGAAGCCATGGCCTTCCCGAGAGCGCGATAGGGGAATTTTCCTATCTTAACTTCATGACCGGCAGACTTTGCCTGGGCTTCGGTCAAGCCTACGGAGGCGACCTCAGGTTGGCAATAGGTGCAGCCGGGCACATTATCATAGGACATGGGCGGAGGGTTCTTCCCGGAGAGGTGCTCAACGGCGGTAATCCCTTCGGCCGACGCCACATGGGCCAGCCAGGGTGGTCCCACCACATCCCCGATAGCATAGACGTTCTCGATATTCGTCTGCAGATACGAGTCGGTGGTTATCCAGCCTTTAGCGGTTGCTATCTTCAATTTTTCAAGCCCGATTTTTTCAATATTCCCTTTAACCCCCACGGCAATGAGGGCCTTTTCTGCTTGGATGGTATCACCGGATTGCAGTCGTACCGTGACACCCTCTGTGCCGGTTTCGATCTTTTCGACTTTCGCAGCCGTCTTGAGTCCGATTTTCCGTTTTTTAAAGATGCGCGTTAATTCAGCGGAGATCTCTTCATCCTCCACCGGGAGGATCCTTGGCAGGGCTTCCACCAGCGTTACGGCAGCCCCGAAAGTATTGTAAATATGGGCGAATTCCACACCGATGGCGCCGGCCCCGACAATGATCAGACTTTTCGGTACCGCTTTCAGGATCATCGCCTCTTTTGAGGTGAGAATGTGCTCTCCGTCCGGTTTCATGCCGGGGAAATAATTGGGTCTTGCGCCGGTGGCAATAATGATGTATTCGCCGCGGATATCCCGTTGTTCTCCTTCTGCGGTGACCGTTCGAAGGGTCTTTGCATCCAGCAACTCCCCCCGGGCTCTGATCCAGTCGATTTTATTTTTCTTGAAAAGAAATTCCACACCCCGCGTGAGCCGCAGTGAGACATCCCGGGACCTCTTGACGACTTTGGACCAGTTGACGGAAAAATCAGGAATATCCACCCCAAACTTGCCGGAATTTCTTATTGTGGTGAGGACTTCTGCATTTTTCAGCAGGGCTTTGGTGGGAATACAGCCCCAGTTCAGGCAGATCCCTCCGAGATGAGTGGATTCAACAACGGCAACTTTATGGCCCAGCTGTGCCGCACGGATGGCAGCAACATAACCGCCTGGGCCGCCGCCCAGAATGACAACTGAATAATCGGACATGGTTTTAAGCTCTCATGAATAAGTTAGGCTCGGACTCATCACGACCGGTTGAGTTTGATGAGGTCCAGAAATTCTTTGCGGGTCCGGGAATCCTCACGAAACACGCCAGTCATGTAGGAAGTTGTGGCGTGGGAATTTTTCTTCTCCACACCCCGCATCTGCATGCACATGTGCTGACCTTCAAGCACCACGGCGACACCATTGGGGGCAAGCACCTCATCTATCGCGCCTGCGATCTGCTGAGTCATCCGTTCCTGAAGCTGGAGACGATGACCGTACATTTCCACAATTCGGGGAATTTTTGACAGGCCGATGACTTTTCCGTTGGGAATATAGCCCACATGGGCTTTGCCGAAAAACGGCAGCAGATGATGTTCACAGAGGCTGAAAAAATCGATATCCAACACCGTGACGATTTCATCGTAATTTTCCGTGAAAACGGCATTGTTGACAATTTTATCGAGGTTCTGCTTATAGCCCCGGGCGAGAAATTCCCAGGCTCTGGCCACCCGGTGGGGTGTGCGGACGAGTCCTTCCCTGTCCGGATCTTCACCGATGGCGAGCAGTAATTCCGTGATGATCTCTTCAAATTTCAAATGTTGATCTGTTCCCACTTAGTCCTCCGGTCCTGAATATGATGAAAATATTGTTGGTGTTTCCTGTATTTTTATGTTGACCAGTCTGACCTCACCGGGCAGAGCATCAGCGAGCTGTTCCCAGATGAAAAGAACCATGTTTTCGGTGGAGGGCTGCTTGCCGGCAAACCAGGGCACATCTTTTTCGATCTGATGATGATCGAGGTGCGAGAGGACCCGTTTACGGACGATTTCGCTTAGAAGGCCCAGGTCCACAATATAGCCGGTGTCCGGATCAACGGGTCCGGTAACGGAGATCTCCAGGGCATAGTTATGGCCGTGAAGGTCTGCGTCCTCGCCGAAGACGGCCAGGTTTTTCTCCCGGCTCCAGTCGGCGTGCCCGTACTGATGGGCTGCACAAAAGTTGAAGATTTTGGTGATGATCGGCATTATTCCCGTATTTTATTTTAGAATGAAGGTTCAGTGCAGGCAAATTTAGGATGATTCGACGAACCAGACCAAAGCGTAAAGCATTCTCCGCACGGCCCCTGTGCATCGGACCGCGCCGGTTAAAATCGTCAGTGAGGTTGTGAGACAAGCTAATTTCTCGGTAAATTTGAATGATTACAGAGACGAAAGGATGGCTGTTCTGAGCATGCTGAAAAGAATAATCATATACCCCTGAATATGGCGAATCTGAAAATAATAAACCGAATTTTACCATTGTTTTTCTTCATGGCGCTTTTCCCGCAGCAGCTCGAACAGTTTGAGGTGCAGATAACCCTGGCGGATAAAGGCGTGACACTGCCGAAAACTACGAAAGTAATGGTCAGCTCACCCATCCCGGGGCTGACTTTCGACAGTAACCGCGGCATTATGAGAGTCGAAGTGCTTGGGAATGGCAAATGGAAACTCACGCTGGAACCGGGCAGTCAGCGTTTCGAGATCAAGGCTGACGGATATCTGGCCTGGTCCGAGCGGTTCACTTTTTCAGCGGGCAAAGTCTATGAGTGCAGTGTGCAGCAGAAAGGCCGGGAACGGCTGAACCTCGATGAAACCCTCTTTGAGATCACCTTTCAATTCAACGTCGGGGATGTTTACGCCTCTATCGATCCGTTTGCCCCCATATTGACCACAGGTAAACTTGCCATTTTCAAACTGGAACCCGCCGAATACAGCTTCAGATTTGAAAAGAACGGTTACCAGACCTATCGTCAGACCATCAGCGTGAAACAGGATCAGGTTTATGCCATACAGTTGACCAAAGACCCGGAGAGGAAAGTCGCCTTCAAACCGCCGGGGATCATCACCATCGATTCAAATCCACAGGGCGCCGAGGTGATCATCAACGGCAGGAAATTAGGAAATACGCCCTTTTCTATCGATCTGACGTCCGGTAACCATCAGCTCGAGATTCGTAAAAATCTGTACTATACGGACTTAACGACTTTCACTCTGGCTCCGGGGGAGACCCGGTCGATCCTGCGTGACCTCCGGCCGCAGTTTGGAACTGTCACGGTAAGGGGTGTTCCGGACAGTGCAGAGCTCTTTTTGGATGACAAATCCGTGGGATCTGCTCCCGCCACCGCCCTCAAACTGAAAAGCGGCAGCCACCGGCTTAGCGTTAAAAAAGCACTCTATCATGATTATGTTGAGGAATTCAACCTGGAGGACGGACAGCAAAAGACCTTCGAATACACCCTTGCCCCGGCTTTTGGGACCCTGGAGCTCGGCACACTCCCGGAAGACAGTGCGGAGGTTTATCTCGACGGCGTCTATCGGGGGATAACGCCTTTTCATAAAGACCTGCCCTCGGGACCCTACAATATTGAAGTCCGGAAACCGTATTTTCAGAATACGTCTGAAACGGTCGTCATCTCGGACGGACTTGTGACCCGCCGGACACTGCTCATGAACAGCAATGCAGGGACCCTTGAGGTGGATGCCTCAGGCAGTGATATTTTGATCAACGGGTCTCAGAGCGGCACGGATCATCTGGAGAAAAGACTGCTGCCGGGCACTTATCACATCAGGGCAGAAAAAGAAAAATACTATCCTGAAGAAAAAGAGGTTTTCCTCTCGGTGGGGGAGACGGAGCGTATTGCTTTTGACCTCCAGCCCATCCAGGGGTCGGTGGCCGTAATCGTCAACCCGCCCGAAGCAGCCAATGCAGAGATCTATCTCGATGATCAACCTGAAGGACCGGCGCCGCAGGTATTGACCTTACTGATCGGTGAATACACCATCGGTATTCAGCATAAGGATTTTGTGCCGGAGAAGCAATCGGTTCTCATCAAGGAAAACCAGAATCAGCGCCTTACCTTTGACTTGAAAACTTACAGCTCACAGGATGATTACAGCGGTGGAAATTCTATGATTAATGGGACCGGAGAATGTATAGACATCGACGGCAACAGTTATAAAACGATCACAATCGGTAAGCAGGAATGGATGGCCGAGAACCTGAAGGTGACCCACTACCGCAATGGTGATCCCATTCCCACCGGGTTTAGTAATTCGGAATGGGCAAATTTATCTACTGGTGCCTGTGCGGTATATAATAATTACCCAAGTAATGCAGGTACATACGGTAATCTCTATAATCGGTATGCGGTGGATGATGACCGTGGTGTCTGTCCGGATGGCTGGCATGTGCCCACGGATACGGAATGGATGGAACTGGAAATGACATTGGGGATGACCTACGAAGAAGCGCATAATACGGGATGGAGAGGTACAAACGAAGGCAGCCAGCTTGCCGGTAATGCGGAGTTATGTACTGACGGAGATCTGGTAAACAACGAGGAATTCGGATCATCGGGCTTTACCGCCCATCCGGGTGGTTACCGTAG
>JAADGM010000067.1 GCA_013152375.1 FCB group bacterium
GCTTTACTTAAATCCCGGGCAGGCGGTTTGACGGTCAAATCCGCCGGACCGGCGGTTCTGTCCTCTTTTTGGAGGCTTATTTCCGTTTGGCCATATCCCGTGCCCTCAATTCTTTGCGCAGGATCTTCCCAACAGTTGATTTGGGCAGTTCACGGGTAAATTCCACTTCGATAGGCCATTTGTACTTGGCCAGCTTATCATGACAGAATTCCAGCATTTCTTCTTCGGTGGCTGTTTCACCCTCCTTGAGTACGATATAGACCTTTGATCCCTCTCCCCGGGTTTTATGAGGAATGCCGATGGTGCAGGCTTCCTGGACCTTGGGGTGCTCGTAATAGACCTCGTCAATCTCACGGGGGAAGACGTTGAATCCACCGGAAATGATCATATCTTTTTTGCGGTCCACAATATAGAAATATCCGTCTTCATCCATTTTGGCAATATCACCGGTGAAAAGCCAGCCGTCTTTCAGGGTGGCCCCGGTGGCTTCGGGATTTTTCCAGTACTCTTTCATGATCTGAGGACCCCGCATAATGATCTCACCGGATTCTCCCACCGGTTTTACAATGCTGCCGTCTTCGATATCAACTATGCGGCACTCGGTGTTCGAGACGGGGATGCCCACACTGCCGATCTTACGCGCACCACCGGCAAAAGGATTGATATGCGTAACGGGCGAAGATTCCGTCAGGCCGAACCCCTCGACGATAGTGGCTTTGGTCTTTGTTTCAAATTCCTGAAGCACCTCAACTGGTAATGGAGCACTGCCTGAAAAACAACCTTTCAACGAGGTCAGATCTGTCTTTTCGCAATTTGGGTGGTTGATGATGCCGATATACATGGTCGGGACCAGCGGGGCGAAGGTCGGTCTGTACCGCCTGATGGCTTCCAGCAGTTGGTCCGGCTGAGGTTTGGCGATCAGGATGTTTTTCCAGCCTAAAAACACCGCAAGGTTCATGGATGTCGTCAGTCCGAAAACGTGGAAAAACGGCAGAGCTCCCAGCATGATCTCTTTGCCGCTGTCAAATTGGGGAAACCAGGCTGCGATTTGCTGGACTTGTTTACTCATATTCCCATGCGTCAAAACAACACCTTTGGAAGGTCCCGTCGTCCCTCCGGTATATTGAAAAAGCATGGTGTCGTCAAAAGAAAGCTGTGGAAAATCGGTGTGTGGGGCATATTGTCTGATCAGATCCTTCCAGCGAAAGACATCCTCTGCCGTTTTAACATCGGCTGCCAGTTTCTTCTTTTTTGCCACCAGAGGGAAAAGCAGGTTTTTTGGGAATGGCAGATAATCTCCGATAGAAGTCACGATGATCTGGCGAATCCCCGTTTTCGGCCGCAGATCGATCATGCGGTTGGCTAGAAGGTCCAGAGTCACCAGTACTTTAGAGCCGGAATCGTTAAACTGATGTTCCAGTTCCCGGTCTGAATATAGTGGATTGTTCATGACTACAATACCACCGAGCTTCATGACGGCATAATTTGCCACCACGGTGGGAATCAGATTCGGCAGCAGGATGGCGACGCCGGTTCCTTTTTTGACTCCAAAATCGGCCAGGGCAGCCGCGAGACGGTCCACCATGTTTTTCATCTGTTTAAAGGTAATACTGTACCCCTCGAAGACAAGAGCATCATGATCGCCGAAACTGGCTACAGTACGCTCAAAATAATCCGGCAGACAAAGATTCTCAAAGGGAATCTCTGCTGGAACCCCGGCTTCATAGTTTTTCAACCAGGGTTTGCTGTCATAAATTGCCTGTGGTTCCATACTTTTCCTTCCATCCTGGGATTATTGAGTCCTCACCTGAAAAGCCCCGGGGTCTAATAAACCGCTATGGTGTCCAAGCTTCTCCCGTCCCTGGAAATCCATGACCAAAATTACAGACTTAGCAGAGACAGCAGCATTTCCATCAGTTTATTAAATTCCCAATGTGACTGGAAATATTGTACAAAAGACCTTTCCGGATGAAACTCATGCTTAAAATGATGTTATTACCAGCGAAATTTACGAAGCTAATTTAATTATTCTTTTTCCAAATCTCTAATAAATTTAATTGTAGTTTTTTTCAGCTGACCCTGCCGAAAGGAAGCTTTAAATTTTGACCATGGCTGATAACGATAAGGAGTAAAGATGGATCTAACTGGCAAGACGGCTCTCATTACCGGTTCCTCGCGAGGGATCGGCCGGGAGATCGCGATTCAATTTGCAAAAGCCGGTGCCAGAGTGGCGCTGCATTATCATCAACGATCTGAGGAGGTCGAAGGGGTACTCGCTGAGCTGATGGGTACCGGACACTGTATCCTGCAGGGGAATGTAGCAGATCCACGGCAGGTCAAGGAACTGTTTGAGCTGCTTGATGAAAAAATGCCGGCTCTGGATATACTGGTGAACAATGCCGGCATTTATCACACTCATTCGATTATAGGGGACAGCTATGAAGCATGGCAGCAGTCCTGGCACGAGACCCTGGGCATAAATCTCTTAGGTCCCGCCTATCTCATCCATCAGGCCGTAAAAAGAATGCTCAAAACCGGTGGAGGCAGAATCCTCAACATTTCTTCCCGGGGTGCTTTTCGCGGTGAGCCGGATGCCCCGGCTTACGGTGCTGCTAAGGCCGGACTGAATGCGTTGAGTCAATCCATGGCCAGGGCACTGGCGCCAAAGGGGGTAATGGTTTATACCATCGCGCCCGGGTTTGTGGATACGGAGATGGCAGCTCCCATTCTGGCCGGACCCCAAGGTGACTCAATCCGCAGCCAGAGCCCCCTGAACCGGGTGGCTGACCCGCTTGAGATTGCCCGTACGGCGCTATTTCTGGTTTCGGATGAGACGGAGTATTTGACAGGCTGTATCATCGATGCCAACGGGGCATCGTACCTGAGAACCTGATGGCCGGGTGAGCGGATGCTGAGATAGATGCATATCCTGAAGAGCAGGTTTTCTATGTGAAACCGTCTGAGCCCTTCAGGTTGTGCTTTTGAGGCGGTTTTGGGAGGATTTTGGTCCTAATTAATAATCCAATCCACCAATGTAACCACATCTAGGATAGTGATCTGCCCGTCAGGGTAAACGTCTCCTATGGCCTGAGCTTCGGGGGAGAGCTCGATATACCCGAGAATGAAATTGACCATCTGAACAATGTCCACCACATCGGCGACTCCGTCTCCGTTAACATCGCCCGGCACAGCTTCAAATTGACAGCTGCCGTCATCCCACCCAGCAGCGGGGTCATAATTGATTGCCGTCGGGTCGGTACATCCGGGAACGAAGACGGGGATTTCCTGGTAATCGACGAAAGGGTCGCCTTCTTCCGGCGTAAACTGTGCCGTCAGCTGCAGAGACCCGGCAGCAGGAGTGTTAAAAAGACCATCAATTGTCAAAAGGGAGCTGTAGCCCTGAGTAATATTGCCTGGGTCCGGCTGCAGATAGGCAACGTCAATGCTGACACCGGCTGAGAGATTAGAGAGCATAGCACCCGCTGGACTGAAGCCAATGGGGTATTCTGGATTGCTGGACTGAATGATTGTCAGCACAGTGGAGGCAGCGTTGGCCTCAAGATCCACCGCATAGATAGATAGCAAGATGGCCACCTCCGAATCCAACATTTCATTGCATACATAGTCCGGGCCAAAGCCCCCGTCACCGCGGGCGTAGGTTTCATCGCATTGACCATCCAGAAAAACACCCCAGCCGCTGCCGATGATGTCATTTTGCGCAAGGCCGCTGAAGTCAAAATATCCGTCGTCTGCGCCTACACTGAAAATTTGGGTGTCCATTTCACCCGGCTGCTGACTCACTTCCAGAGAAAAAGATACAGCAGAGTTCTCAATTGGCGGCATGAGCTCATAAACGATCTCCGGGGAGTAGGTTTGTCCGCTGACGGGTAAGGCGGCAGCTGTCACCAGGAGAAAAAGGATTGTTTTCCGGGTCATGTGATAACCTCCAATATAATTTTTTATAGATGTGATCTGATTTGACAAAAGATGATGTTTTACCGCAATTCTACGGTCTGAATTTATCAGCTTCAGGTAGTATGGACAAAACGCTGTCAGTACAGAGGCCGGAATGTGGCATCGATGCGCGAGGGGATTTGGCTTGTGTGCAAGTTGAAAGGACCTTTAATTTCAGGTAACGATAACAATCTCAATCCGGATAAAAAAGTGTCGCATTAAGCTGTGACCCCTTCAGCCAGTTTGAATTTTATCCGGGCAGTGATGGAAAACAGCTATTTATCAACATGCTCACAGAAAAAGAAATTCAATTTTTAAACCGCAGAAGACTGTTTATCTCGACCTGGAAAACAGTCGCGGGAATATTGTTATCCGGGCTTGGACTGCTGCTGATAGGGCTGTTCTTTAATTCGCCTTATCTGGTCAACCCGGCAGCCGTTGCGAGAGCCCTTCAAGAGGGGTCATTAGCCGCTCCCACGGTAAATTTAGCTGCGCTCATCCTGCCAATTGTCGTATTACTGCTGTTTTCGGTAATCATTATTTTCATATTGTTCGGTTATTCAATAATATCCCGTGAAAAACAATATTTATCGATGATCGAAAAAATAATCAAGACTTCAAATAACGATGATGCTAACCGGGTTCAGACCTAACGATCCCGTAGGTAACGATGTTTGTTGATGTAACCCTGCCTATCAGGGCCGGGGCCGTCTTTCGTCCCGGGACAGCGCCGGTTGAAATCTATAAACGAAAGTTTCATAGTGATTCCGGAGCCGAATTCCAGACCACAATGCTATCCTTGCCTGCACACACGGCAACTCACATAGACCTCGTCTCGAAGAGCAGAGATATTGTACCGGAGCGTATGATCAGTCGTGGGAAACTGTTTGACGTGACCCGGCCGCGCGGAGATCAGATCAGTTTGTCCGACCTTAAGGTCAGGACAGGTCTTCAACCCGGAGACACGGTGCTTTTCAGGACGGGCTGGAGCGATTTTGTTGGTGAGAAAAAATACTATGAACATCCCGAACTCGCCCCTGAAGTTCTGGAGTGGTTGATTCTCAGCAAAGTCAACGCTGTAGGGATTGATTCACCCGGGCTTGGCCGGGAACGATTGCATGGTGAATATGACCGCCTGCTGGCTGAAAATGATATTCTGGTGATCGAGAACCTGACAAATTTACGAGCTGTAACTTGTAAGGAATTCATGGTTTATTGCTTCCCGTTAAGTATTGAAAATATCGATGCCGTCCCTGCTCGCGTATTAATTGAAATCAACGGCATGACAAAAAGCAGCCCATTGTGAGACTGTAATTGAAAAGTCCGGTATTTATGACCGGACTTTTGTGGGCGATACTGCCCGTCACGAGGATCGTGCCGGGCAAGGACTCTTCACCCGACTGATTTAATCAGGCGGGGAACCAGTGACTTTTTTCAAGTAAATTCTCCCGGCGGCAGATTTAAGATATTTTTCTCTTTTCCTGGCTTCACCTGGACTGTATTGTTTTTCAACGTAGATCACTTTAAAGGGTCGGTAGTGTTTTGTTGATTTGACCTTTCCTGCGTTATGCAGTTTCAGACGACGAGCATAATTCCTACTAATTCCAACATATCTGAATGACTGCTTCAGGCTTTGAAGAACGTATACGTACCAGAAATCCATGAAATTATTCCCTAAACAAAAAGTCCGGTATTGACCGGACTTTTGTGGGCGATACTGGACTCGAACCAGTGACTTCCTGCTTGTAAGGCAGACACTCTAAACCAACTGAGTTAATCGCCCCCTTTAATTATTTTATTTTGGATTTCTTTTGTTTATTATTGGGTGAAATTCCAAGGGCCAATTTTAGAACTTCTTCCACATCTTTAACAAAAGTAATATTCATGTCTTTCTTCACTTTTTCGGGTATATCCACAAGGTCTTTTTCATTCAGATGCGGTGCAATGATATATTTTAAACCGGCCCGGTGGGCTGCGGTGACTTTTTCTTTTAATCCACCGATGGGCAGGACATTGCCCCTGAGCGAGATCTCTCCGGTCAATCCCAGTTTTTCTTTGACCGGAATATCCAGCAGCAGAGACGTGATGGCGGTGAGCATGGTAATTCCTGCCGAAGGTCCGTCTTTCGGGATCGCTCCTGCGGGAACATGTACGTGAATATCATATTTTTCATGGAAATTCGGGTCGATACCCAGCATTTCAGCATTGGACCGGACATAGCTAAAGGCCGCCTGTACCGATTCTTTCATCACATCGCCCAGCTGACCGGTCAGTTTGAGGTTGCCTTTACCCGGCATTTTTGAAGCTTCAACAAACAGAATATCTCCGCCGAAGGCAGTCCAGGCCAACCCTACGACGATGCCGGGTTTTGAGCAGCGCTCCGCCACTTCAGAGTAGAATTTTTTGGGTCCTAAATAATCAATGACCTGAGTTGCATTGACCGTAATTTTCTTTTTTTCACCGGTGGCAATATCCATGGCTGTTTTCCGGCAGATATTGGCAATTTGACGCTCCAGGTTTCTCACACCGGATTCCCGTGTGTAGGACTCCACCAGGGTTCGAATGCCCGTATCTGTAAAGATGATCTCCTTTGACTTGAGCCCATGTTCTTTGATTTGCTTGGGGATCAGGAATTTCTTGGCGATATTTACTTTTTCATCCAGGATATAACCGGTAAATTCGAGGATCTCCATGCGGTCGCGGAGCGGACCGGGTATTTGATCGATGCGATTGGCGGTGGTGATGAAGATCACATTGCTCAAATCGAAATCTACTTCAAGATAATGGTCATTGAAGGCAAAGTTCTGCTCGGGATCTAAAACTTCAAGCAAAGCGCTGGAAGGATCACCCCGAAAATCCATTCCCAGTTTGTCAATTTCATCGAGCATGAAAATTGGGTTATTTGTTCCCGCTTTTTTGAGACCGCTGATGATGCGGCCGGGCAGGGCGCCGATATAAGTCCGGCGATGTCCTCTTATCTCTGCTTCATCACGCACACCCCCCAGTGACAGTCTGACAAATTTCCGGCCCATGGCGGCAGCGATGGATTTTCCGATGGAAGTTTTACCGGTTCCGGGAGGTCCCCCAAAACAGAGTATGGGACTTTTTAAACGGTCTTTTCCCTTACTCCTGGCGCGCTTCAGTTTTCGCACTGCAAGGTGCTCCAATACTCTTTCTTTCACTTTTTCCAAGCCGTAATGGTCGCCTTCCAGAACCTGCCGGGCTTTATTGATATCGTCATTATCTTTCGTTTCTACACTCCAGGGAAGATCAGAAAGCCAATCGATATAAGTTCTCGCAACGGTGTACTCGGGAGAATGGGATGGAATCCGTTTCAGACGCTCCATTTCCTTCATGGCAATTTTATGAACGGGTTCCGGCATTTTGGCATCCGCAATTTTTTTCTCAATCTCACTGACCTCAACGGATTGCTCATCTTCACCGAGTTCTTTACGAATGGCTTTCATCTGTTCGCGAAGATAATATTCCCGCTGGGATTTGGAGATTTCATCCTGTACGTCGGATTGTATTTTTTCACCGAGCTCGATCCGTTGAATTTCACGGTTGACGATGATGGTAGCCTTTTCAATGCGGTCTTTCGGGTCGAGCTGTTCCAGCACTTCCTGTTTTTCACTTGATGGAATATGCATCAGGGAAATGGTCCGGTCCGTGAGTTGGCCGGGATCTTTTACGTTCTCAATTTGTTTGAGCTGATCATCCGATAAATAGGGAGCGATTTTGATCAACTTTGAGTAAATGTGACGAAGGTTGTTCGTCAGAGCATCCAGTTTCAGCGAACGATCCGTTTTGTCTTCCAACCGCTCAACCACACCAATGAAATAAGGTTCGGAAGTGAGATATTTTTTTATGCGAACCCTGGCGATACCCTGGACGATCACAGATTTCTGCTGATCCGGCATATTGAAAACCTTCATGACCATGGCGAGCGTGCCGTATTCAAAAAGATCGTCTTCCGTGGGATTCTCAACCGTAACGTCTTTCTGAGCAACCACAACAATCATCTTGTTGCCGGATTCAGTCTGATCATTGATCAGTTTTAAGGACTGTTCCCGTCCAATGTAAATGGGGAAAATTTGCTGGGGAAAAAGAACGGTATTCCGCAATGGCAGGATTGGGAATTTTGTCGAATCTTCTACCAATTCGTTGGACATTTGATCTGATTCTGTTAAATTATCATGTTCAGACATCGTCACTCCGTTTTATCTGCAGTTCATAAGTTAAAGGTTTACGATCGGTTTTTACGGCAATCATCATGCCGGCCGGAAAAAAACTCAATGCTGACTTTTGTCGTCCTGTTTTCTGAATATCTGTCAGAATTTTGTCAGACTTGAGGTAAATTTTTTATCACAGCAAGAGCCCTGACGGTCACCATGCTGTCGGCAACGGGAAACTTGCCTGCGATCCTGGGGAAATAGCCGCCCTCCAGTTGTATGGAAAGCAGCCATTTGTACAGTTTATTCAACCGCTGGTCTTTTCTGTCATACCCGCATCGGGTGACCGCCTCCATGACTTTCAAAGTACCTCCGGAAAAAATTGAGTCTCCTTTTGACCCGATCGCCAGATGATCCCAGGCTTCGACTGTTGGGAAAAGAGCCGTTTTATTCCTTTGCAACAGTCTTTCCAATAAAAATTCGCAGGCCCGTCCGGCTTGATCTGATTTTCTGATGGATTTACGGCACGAAAGGAGCTGCAGGACTTCGGCAGTTGTCCAGATACAGGATTCAGCGTCATCGTATTTTTTTCCTTTGGGTGTCATGCTCCTGTGCAGCCAGCCACCGTCACCTCGCTGTCGCTCCAGGATCCAGTGAATGCCCTTATCCAGCAACCGGTTTCCCTCCATTCCCAGCTTCAGCAGGATCCAGCAGGCATGGGCGTGATGATGATAAAGAAGGGGAAAGCGGCCGTCTTCCGCCTGAAATTTCATCAATTTTACGATCTCGGATTTTACCGGCGGTAAATGAGTCGTACCGCCCAGTTCCATGATCCGGTGCATGCGATGCAGCTGTTGGAGAAAGTTGAAAGCAACTCCCCTCTCTTTCTCAGGAGAAGAATCTCCCACCGCTGGCTGACGGGTCGGTTTAAAGACAATTCTCCAGGAATGTTGTCTAAAGACTTCTCCTTCAGCAGCTTTATAAAGATCATCCAGATAATTCAGATCGTACAGGTCTCTCAGCACCGACAGGGTCACAAACGGCTTTTCGTGGCGTATGAGTTTGGGCAGCGGATTTACCGCTAGGACCTTTACCCAGGCCGGGTTGAAGTCAGGACCCCTGAACCGGTTTCCGTCGGGCTGATACGGCCCTCTGCGGGGTTCGCGCCTTTTATCCATCGGTTGCCGCGATGGAGGTTTAAATCCTGACCGTCCGTCTCGTGGAGTCATTTATGTACCGATCTTTGACAACAGGTTAATCTGTTCATCGGCGTGATATGAGGACCGTACCAGGGGGCCGGATTCCACAATTTTCAACCCTGATTTGAGACCCTCTTCTTTGTACATGCTAAAGATATCAGGGTGCACAAAACGCTCGACAGGTAAATGCGATTTCGTTGGCTGCAGGTACTGACCGATCGTAAAAATATCGACATCGAGTTCTGCAATCTCCTTCAGCAGGGTCAGGACTTCTTCATCGCTTTCTCCCAGGCCGACCATTATGCCCGACTTGGTCACCATCCCGGCCTCTTTCGCTATTTTTAAAACAAATTTTGAGCGTTGCCAGTCCGCCTGGGGTCTCACAAGTCTGGAAATCCGTTCGATGCATTCCACATTGTGCGAGAATACCTCAGGCGCAGCTTTAAATATCTTTTGCAGGGATGGGACATAGCCCTGGAAATCAGGCGTCAGGACTTCAACCGTACAGCCCTTTACATGCTGGTGGATCATCCCGATGGTCTGAGCCCAGATTTCTGCCCCGAAATCAGCTTTCAGGTCATCCCGGTCAACAGAGGTGATGACCACATGTCTCAGTCCCATCTCTTTTACGGCCATGGCAGTGCGATAAGGCTCGGCCGTGTCTGCTTTCCCAGGTTTGCCGGTTTTTACGGCACAGAATCCACAGGCCCGCGTGCATGTTTCACCCAGGATCATAATGGTGGCAGTCTTCCGTCCCCAGCATTCATAGATGTTGGGGCAGCGTGCCTCTTCACAGACGGTGGCAAGCCGCTGGTGGGCCAGCAGGGATTTGGTTCGGCGATATTCTGCTCCGGTCTGCAGCCTGATCTTCAGCCAGTCGGGTCTTTGCATAACTTTGGGTTTAGCGGGCACCGGCATTATCTGATAATTTTCTCCCTCATGATATTAAAGAATATCCGTTCCGTCAAAATTCCCCAGTAAATCGGCGATCCGGGACAGAAATTTTGTCCCATAGGCCCCATCGATCAGCCTGTGATCGTAGGACAGGGTCAGATACATCATGGAACGCACGACCACCATATCTCCATAGGGAGTTTCTTTCACAACCGGTCTTTTATGGATTTCACCCACACTGAGGATGCCTACATTCGGCTGATTGATAATGGCCATACCAAACAGACTGCCGAAGACACCGGGGTTTGTCACCGAAAAGGTCGAACCGAAGATCTCGTCGGGCTGTAATTTTTTCGTCCGGGCACGCATTGCCAGGTCAGTCGTTGCCCGGGCCAATCCGATAAAACTTTTCTCTTCGGCCGCTTTGATGACGGGAACGATGAGATTATCATCCGGCAGAGCCACAGCGACACCCAGGTTAATATGATCGTGATGGATGATATTGTCTCCATCCAGGGAGGCATTCATCCAGGGAAACTCTCGTATGGCATCGATACAGGCCCGGAGGATCATGGGCGTGTAGGTAAGTTTAACGCCGTATTTGAGTTCAAATTCAGATTTATGCTGATCCCTGAAGGTGACCATCCCGGTCACATCGACCTCTGAAGTCGAATAGACATGAGCAGATGTGTCGAGAGATTGGCGCATGTGCTCGGCGATCCGTTTGCGCACACGGTCCATGGGTTCCGTTTTTCCGGTCAGCGTGGGAACGGGTGTTCCGGTTGCCCTAACTTGTCCGGTCGTATCGTTTTTCGAGGCGGGCTTTTCCGCTGTGCGGTGTTCGAGATAAGACAGCAGGTCTTTTTTGGTGACCCGTCCGTTCGTGCCTGTGCCGGGAATTTGTTCGAGTTCGTCCTTTGTAATATGTTCCTTGCCGGCGATGGAAAGCACCAGAGGTGAAAAGAACCTGCTTCCGGTTCTTTGCTGCGGTTCAGGTGTTTCCCGGAGAACGGTCTCACTTGATGAGCCGCCGGCTTCTGCTGCTGTGTCAACAGCTTGTGCCCTTGCGGAAGGCTCAACCACAGGGCTCTTACCTGTCGTGTCAATCCTGGCGATAATCTGATCGACCGCTACGACCTCATTTGGGTGGTATAAAATTTCAATAATCCTGCCGGCGGCGGGTGAGGGGACCTCTGAATCCACTTTATCCGTGGATATTTCCAGCAGCGTTTCATCTTTCAGGATCCGGTCGCCGGGTTTTTTTGTCCATTCAATGATTGTACCTTCGGTAATCGATTCGCCCATTTTAGGCATAATTACATCTACGATCATGAAGCCTCCGGTTTTATTGTGACAGTTGCGGTTTGAGATCTATTAAAATATCAGCCCTCGGGAAATGTTTCCGCAGCACGTGTATATAATCTTCTTTAAGATTGATCATGCTTTTATCACCGATGGGTACAGGCAGCTCGAAGAGGATAGCTTCCGGCTCTGTTTGCCCTACGACACGCAGGTCCTGTATTCTGAATTTGATTTTTCTGTCAGAGCTTACTGATTTCAGCAGCTTTTTAATCTTGCGGATGATCTCGCCCTCCATTGTGACCGGATCAATGTGCGTGACGACGTCGGCGTTCATCTTGCGGGTGATATCTCGTTCAACCTGGTCAGAGATTGTATGCATCTTCCCGGGAGTAATCGTGTCCGGAACCTCAACATGCAGAGAGATGAAATTTGAATTGCCGTAACTGTGAACGATGACATCATGAACGTTGAGGGCGCCATCCACGGCCAGGGCTATTTTACGGATTTTCTCCACCATTTCAGGTGAAATGGGTCTGCCAAGCAGATCATCGATGGATGACCTGGCCAGATCGAATCCTGAATAGAGCATGAATCCCGCGACGGCAATGCCCATAATACCGTCGAGATGGGTGAAATTAAATTTGGCACTGATCAGAGCAATGACCACCAGTACGGAAGAAATGGCATCACTTCTATGATGCAGGGCATCTCCCCGCAGCGTATTCGAATCAATGATCTCCCCAAGCTGATAGCTGAATTGAGAGAGCAGTTCCTTGATGACAATCGTGAAGATCACGGCGGCGATGGCCAGCCAGTCGGCAGTCACCGGTACGGGATGGACCAGACGCAGGATACCGGATTTCAGAAATTCGAAGCCCACAACACCGATGAGCAGGGCGACTGTCAGGGTGGTGATCATTTCGGCCCGGCCGTGCCCGAAAGGATGTTCCCGGTCCGCCGGTTTATGGGATATTTTGAATCCGACGATGATAATTCCACTGGTAATTACATCTGAAAGGGTATGAAAGGCATCTGCCATGAGCGCCAGACTGCCGGTGATCAGGCTGAAAAGCAATTTGATCAGAAACAATGCCGTATTTAAAATGATGGAAACCCAGCCTTCGAGAATGCCGACCTTAGCCCGGTTCTGGGGAGCTCGGATATCCTCCTTTTTAAAACAGGTGGACTTGAGTATTTTTTCAGTCAGTAACATGGTCAATTTTATGGAATATTTTAGGTTCTGTTTTCAATCGAAGGCTGATAAGCCTGTTATATCTTCTCCCAGAATGAGGGTGTGCATATCGTGGGTTCCTTCGTAAGTATAGACACTCTCAATATTCATCAAATGTCGCATCACCGGATATTCTCCTGAAATACCGTTTGCTCCGAGAATTTCCCGGGCCAGTTTAGCGCATTCCCGGGCGATCTGCGTATTGTTGCGTTTCAGCATCGAGACTTGCTGAAACCGAAGACTGCCGTTGTCCTTGTTCCGGCCTACCTGCAAAGCCAGGAGCTGAGCCTTTGTGATCTCACTGAGCATCCAGACAAGTTTTTCCTGCACCAGTTGATAACCAGCGATCGGCCCTGAGAACTGAATCCGCTCTTTTGCATACTTTAAGGCCGTCTCGTAAACTGCCATGGCAGCCCCAATGGTCCCCCAACCGATGCTGTACCGTGCCTGGGTCAGACAACCCAGCGGTCCCTTCAACCCTTTCACGTCGGGCAGCAGGTTATCATCAGGGACAAAGACATCCTCAAACAGCAGTTCTGCCGTCACCGAAGCCCTGAGAGACCATTTCTTTTTCATTTCCACAGATTTAAATCCCTTGAAGTCTTTCTCAACCAGAAATCCACGAATCACATTTTCGTCATCTTTCGCCCAGACTACTGCCACGTCTGCAATTGTGCCGTTTGTAATCCACATTTTGGCACCATTGAGAAGATAGCCGCCGTCAACTTTACGGGCCCGGGTGATCATTCCGCCCGGATTAGACCCATAATCGGGTTCCGTTAACCCGAAACAACCGACAGCTGTGCCTGCCGCCAGCTTTGGCAGCCAGAAAGACTTCTGGGCTTCACTGCCGTAAGCGAAAATCGGATACATGACCAAAGATCCCTGGACGGAAACGAATGATCGCAATCCCGAATCACCCCGTTCGAGTTCCAGATTCGCCAGCCCATAGGCAATATTGGAGAATCCCGCGCAACCGTACTCTGCGGGTAGATTCATGCCGAAAAATCCCAATTCACCCAGCTTTGGGATGAGTTCCGTGGGGAAAACACCCTCACGGAAATTATCCTCAATTGCGGGCAGCACTTCTTTTTCAACAAATTCGCGCGTGGTTCGCTGAACCATGAGCTCTTCGTCGCTGAACTGGTCCGATATTCCGAGAAAATCCAAACCTGCTAATTTCATAATTCTAATATTTTCACCAAAATTGACATTATAACTTAAGGCAAACCCAACACTCATTTGTAATATTCATTGACGTTCGATCTCCCCGGGGAAGCTAAAACCGGGATTTAAATCACCAGCCCTTGCATGAATTCTGCCGCAGTGGTGGTTTCGGCGGCGAAAACCATTTCTTTGATGGATTTCTGCTGTGCCGAAGATAGCACCGAACGGCTTAATGCGTTGAATTTCAATTCGAGATCTTCCTGGCTCATGGGTTCACGCGGGTCACCTTTGGGATATTCAAGGTAGGCGGATACCGATTTACCATCTTTTGTCGTAATAGTCACTTTTGAAGGCTGCTTCGCTGGAAACATCCGTTCAAATTCCTCACTGGCCTCCCCCTGGATCTTGTGAATGATGTCCCCAAGGCGCGGATCAGTGATTTTCCCTTCATCAAAAGTTTGCGTTGTGATCTGCCGGTCCAGAATTGCCCGGGCCAGACAGTAAGGCAGACTGTGGTCGGCGGTTTCCCTGGACTTTGGCGCATACTTATGCGGGTCAAACAGGATATCGCAGGCCCTGGCGATGGTAGTGACGGTTACCTTTTCGATATCATCAGGTTTGATATCATTTTCTATGACGACTTTCAATGTTGCCGAGATGTGGGTATGGGTTAGAGCTTCCGTAGGAAAAGCCTTCATACCGCACTCCATGATCCGGAAATCGTCTCCCAGTCCGCCGGTGAGTTTTTGAACCTCCCAATCTGGGCCGAAGACATCCATAAAACCTTCTTTGCCTTCAAATACCGCTTCAGTACCCGTATATCCCTCCCGGGCCATGAGGGCTGCAAAAAAGCCCGCCTGTACTGCCATGGGATCCACGGTGTTTTTCATCATGGTGAGGACTCCGGCCGTGGGACAGCCGATCGTATGACTGTGGCAGCCGGAAATGCCTATGGCGTTCACCATCTGGTCCTCCGTTAAGCCAAGCAGTTTCCCCGCCACGATGGGTGCCACGAACTGGGTCAGGGTGGCGTGATGCCATTTGCGTTCTCTAACTCCCGGAATTGCAAACTCACAGATCCGCTGCTCAAACTCATAAGCCAGAACTATTGCCACGATAACATCCTTCATGGAGGCTTTCACCAGTTCTCCCGCAGCCAGTGCCGCCGGGATCAGATCCGAGGGATGGGAGGGATCCTCCTTCCAGTAAATATCGTTGAAATCCAGCGCACGGATCATCAGCGAATTCACGAGGGTGGCGTTCACAGCGGGGAGTTTATCCCCAAATCCGATTACCGTTGCCTCCGGTTTTCCTCCCATATCCCTGTAGAGCGTTCTCAGGATGTTTACGTCCTTAGTTCGGGAACTGCCCAATGCGCAACCGATGGAATCGTAGAGGAATCTCTTGACCTCATGCACAACTTCAGGAGGCAGATCTTCATATTTTAAGCCCAGTGCGAAACGGGCGATTTGCCGGGAAATCCCTGGTTTCATTTATTCTCCTTCACAGATTTCAGGGTGATTCAATTCAATTTTGCAATTACTGCATCTGTTAGTTCCAGACTTGTGTTGCTGCCGCCCATATCGTAAGTGCGGACTCTTTTTTCAGCAATGACCGAGGCTACGGCTTTTTCCAGCTTCGAAGCCATTTCACCTTCTCCCAGCCATTCCAGCATCATCCGGGTGGTCAGCAGCATGGCGGTAGGATTTACTTTATAGAGTCCTTCATATTTTGGTGCCGAGCCATGCGTCGGTTCAAAGACTCCGTAATCGTCACCGAGATTGGCCGAGCAGGCAAACCCCAGGCCTCCCACAAGCTGGGCGGCCAGATCCGACAGGATGTCCCCAAACATATTTTCCGCAACGAGAATCTCGTATTTTTCAGGATTTTTCACCAGCCACATGCACTGGGCATCAATATTGGTTTCCCACAGTTCGATGCCCGGGAATTGCGCCGCAACCTCCCGCGCCGTCCGCACCATCAGCCCACCGGTTTCCCGCAGAACATTTGGTTTATCGACGACAGTGACAGTTTTTTTGCCGAATTTTTCCGCATATTCAAAGGCTTTGGTGACGATGTTCCGGCAACCCTGCCGGGTCATGATGCGGGTCGAAAGGGCAATGTTTTCCAGTCCGGCTGCTTCAAATTTTTTCATCTTGGGGTGATTCCTGGCCAGGACTTCAAAAACCTCTGCCGGCAGGGGATGAAATTCGACACCGCCATACATACCCTCCGTGTTTTCCCGGAAGATCACGATATCGATATTGTCTTTCAGGTTAAGGGGATTTCCCGGATAGGCTTTGCAGGGACGCAGGTTCGTATGCAGATTGAATAACTGACGCATCCTGACAATGGGTGAGAAATAAACAAACCCCTTATTCCGGAGTTCCGGCAGCAGTTCCCTGTCCGCCTCTTCCTTGGGTTTGGAGGTGATGGCACCGAAGAGGGCACAATCCGTCTCTTTCATCATTTCCACGGTGCGTTGAGGGAGGGCATCTCCTTCGGTTTTCCAGAACTCCCAGCCAATATCCCCGTGCAGGTATTCCGCATCAAACTCCAGATGGTCCAGCACCCTTCGGGCGCAGTCCATGACATCATTCCCGACGCCGTCACCGGGCAGCCAGGCTACTTTATACTTTGCCATCACATTTCCTTTGTGTTGTCGTTAACGTTAAGTGTTGCACTGACCCATTTACCGAGTCCTCCTGCAGCAATGAGTTCCTGAGCGGCGGTACCTACAGGGTCAAAAGCATAAGATTTTTCTTCGGTTACAATGATGGATCTTATGAAGTCAATTTTCAGAGTCCAGCCCGTGCGCAGCGTATGTTTGTCTGTGTGAAAGGCACTTTTCATCGCTTCCACCAGCTTCTGCTGACGGATGACCAGGAAACCATTGTTGATAGCGTTGCGCTTGAAGGTTTCACTGAAGGATGCCGCTATGACCAGCCGGATCCCTTTATATTTTAAGGCGGTGGCAGCCTGCTCTCTGGAAGATCCCGTCCCAAAATTATAACCGCCCACCAGAATATCACCATCCCGGGCCAAACGTACGAATTGCGGGTCATAATTTTCCATGACGACTTCAGCCTGACGTTCAGGCGGGAAATCATCAAGATAAGTATATTTCCCCGGGAATATTCCGTCGGTGTTCAGGTTGTCCTGAGTGCAGAAAACAGCTTCACCTTCCAGACTGCGGGGAAAGCCCTTCAGCACGGCAACGGAGGGTTTCTTTTGCCCCGCCGGTGCTGGAATTTCAAGCTTCGCCCTGATTGTCTGTGGATACCGATCCGCCTGGGAAGTGATCCTGCCGGCAACAGCGGAGGCTGCAACGGTTGCCGGCGAAGCGAGATAAGCCCGTGCGGATTTTGCGCCCATGCGGCCCTTGAAATTCCGGTTGGTTGCGGAAATTCCCACTTCGCCCTCGCCCAGCAGACCTGCGCCGAGACCAATGCAGGGACCGCACCCCGGCGGCAGGGGAATTGCTCCGGCCGCACACAAAATTTGCCAATCGCCCCGGGTTTCGCTTTCCTGCTGTACTTCATCGGATGCGGCTGCAATGTAAAATTCGACTCCCTCGGCAACTTTTCGGTTTTTAACAACAGCAGCCGCTGCGGCAAGATCATCGGCCCGGCTATTAACACAGGAAACCAGATAAGCTTTATCAATTTTAATATTTTCAGATCCTGCAGCTGTTAATCCCCGGAAGGTTTTTACCGTATCAGGACCGGTCACCACAGGCTGGATCGAATCCAACTCCAGGGTCAGGGTCTGGGCATAATCAGCTTTTGGGTCCGCGTTCAACGGCTCCGATTCGAGCAGCTTCAACAGAGCAGTATTGATCCGGGGATGATCTGACGGTCGTCCCGATGTGCGCTTTTCAAGGACGGTTTTTCTCCACCGAAACCAATCTTTGGTCCGTTCGTCTGTGGGAAAAACACCTGCCAGGGCACCCCATTCGGTGGTCATATTGGCAATGGTAAGGCGGTCATCAACGGACAGCCGGCTCACTCCTTCACCGACGAACTCGAGAGCATGATTGAGGACCTCATCCTTTCTGAAAAAACCGCACAGAGTCAGGATGATATCTTTACCGGTGACCCCGGGGTTCGGTGAGCCCTCCAAAACGATCTTTGTGACCGGCGGGATTTGCCACCAGGTTCTCCCTGTGGCCCAGAGCGCTGCAGCATCCGAACGGACGACAGGAGTCCCCAGTGCTCCCAAGGCACCGTACATGTTTGCATGACTGTCGGAGGCAACCACGAGTGTCCCGGGTAGGACATAACCTTCTTCACACATGATCTGATGTCCGATCCCGCGGCCGGCAGGGTAAAAATCCACACCCATCTCACGGGCAAAGTTTTCAATACTTTTGTATTTCTCCAGATTTTTCTCACTATGGTCCTGCACATTATGATCCAGGGCAAAAACCGGCTGACGGGGATTGGCTATCCTGCCGGCTCCGATGGCTTTGAATTTCAACATGACGGCCCCGGTGTTATCATGGGTCAGGACATGAGCAGGTTGGATTGAAATATAATCCCCGCTGTGGACAAGCTGTCCTTCTGCAAGCCCGACAGCAAAACGCTGAATAATTTTTTCGATTAGATTCTGGCTCATTTTCTGTTCTTCCGCACTTTCGGTTTATCGGTTTTCCGACGGATGTTTGCTTTATTTCGCCGCATTATTTGAAGGGTTCAAAGGAGACAAAATCTGCATGATGCACGATAATCGATTCTACGGTACGTGTACCCAGATCGCCTTCTTTTGAATGGGTCCCGATGATGTGCAGAACTTCAGGAGGCAGATCGAACCGAGCGGCAATTCCCACACCGCTGAAAGGATGCCTGACCAGCCTGCCGGCTCTGCCGGTGACCAGTTTACCCTCGTCCAGCTCATACTCCAGCAGCTTCCCTACGTCTATCAGGATCGCCCCTGAGATGAGAATATCCATATTGATCTCGACGGCAGATTTAAAATTCTGCTGCATCCTTTTGGCAATATCAACCGCCAGCTGCACACAGGTTCTTTTGTGGTTCATGAAGGAGATACTGCAATCTTTAATGAGCAGCGAAAAAGGGATCTTTTCCAGATCCTCCGCTGACAGCGGGCTCTGTTCCAGGGCAAATTCCCAGGCATGGAGGGTTTTCTCACGGAGGGTTGTATCTTCGATCCAATTGATCTCAGGCCAAAGTTTTAATATGGGATTTTCCATACTGACCTCATTCTTGTTTAGCGTTTTTAAATTATCGTTAAATTCGTTTATGTCTGCCAATCAGCGGACTTCGCAGGACGAGACAATTTGACTTATTCCCGGCTGTTTGCGGCGCGGGAGTTCATCGATCAATTGACACAGGAAACCGCCGCAGAATTCCAGGCTCCTCCCGAAGCAGAAATCTGACCGTCACGGTACGGCACTCAACCGGATTTTTTTCATCAGGCAGGTAATGCTGTTTACGGACATTCAACGGGATGAGCAGTTCTCACAACCGCCTTCATTCAGGCTCTGACTTTAAATATTGTGTCGAGTACAGTCCCGTCAACCCATTTCACAACTCCGATGACCTCATCGGTAAACCGCGGCTTTTGGGGGGCGCCTCCCACGAGGTCATCCACTTCTGTCTTTATCTCAGTGAGCTTGCGGATGGGCAGACCGCTGTCCCGGGTCGCGTCCAGCAGGTCCTGACGGAGAGGATTAATGGCAATTCCCCTCTCGGTCACGATGACATCGATGAGTTCCCCCGGCCCCACCAGTGTGGTGACCTTATCCACGATGATGGGAACACGGTTCCGGAATGCCGGTATTGGCAGGATGGTGCATTTTGAAAAAAGGCAGTTCTGCCAGCCACCGATACCATGCAGCATCATCCCGTCGGAATGCGTCACAACATTGGCATTGAAATTCACATCCACCTCGGTGGCTCCGAGGACAACCACATCCAGCAAACTGGCGAAATTGCCCTTCCCGTGCCAGTTGTAGGAGGTAAACGGGGAGGTATTCACATGGCCCGGATTTTCCCGCATTGAGCGTACACCTTCCAGATCAAAGGTCTGTCCGTCCAGGATGTAATCGGTGAGACCCTCTTCCAGCATTTCAACCAGGTATTTGGTGGAACCACCCCGAATGAACCGGGCTTTGACGCCCTTCTCCTGCATAAATTTCTTAAGATAAATGGCGAAAGCCAGAGAAGTCCCTCCGGCTCCGGCCTGAAAACTGAAACCGTCTTTCATGATTCCCGCAGCCTGTACAAATTTTGCCGTCAACTCGGCGATATAGAGCCGATCAGGCGATTTGGTAAGCTGGGTGGTCCCCGAAATGATCTTATCGGCGTCGCCAACCTTATCCAGCACCACCACATAATCAACATTGTTACCCTGGATCTGCCATGGTACGCAGGGGAAGGGCACAAGATTGTCGGTAACGATGATCACATGATCAGCGTAAAGGGAGTCCACCAGACCGAATCCGAGCAGGCCACAGGCAGAAGGTCCCCGGTCCCCTGTGGCGTTGCCGAAACTGTCTGCAGTGGGTGCTGCGATGACGGCAATATCGATATGAACTTCGCCGTCCTGCACTGCCTGCCAGCGGCCGCCGTGACTGCGGAGCACCGCCAGCCCCTTCATTTTTCCCTCAGAAGCGTATTTCCCCAGCGGGCCGTTGAGAGAACCCTCGATATGATGGATCACACCATTTTCAAGGTGCTTGATGAGTGGTTCATGACAAGGAAAAGCGGCAGATGGAAACCAGACCAGATCTTTTACGCCAAGACCGGCGGCAATGTCGAAAACCTGATTCATCACCAGATCGCCATTCCGGAAGTGATGATGAGACGAGATCGTCATACCATCCTTTAAACCGCATTTTTCGAGTGCGGCCTTCAGTGAAGGTTGGATTTTATTCCCGTCGGCAGGATAATCTGCACAACTCCTCACCGGTACAGCCGTTTTGGATCCGGTGGGTTTATGTTTTCCTACACCCTTGTAGGGCACCGTCTGTTGGCCGTTCACAATCGCTGGTATGCCGCGGCCGGCTGCATTTTT
The DNA here is from genome assembly GCA_013152375.1 of FCB group bacterium. Taxonomy (GTDB): domain Bacteria; phylum Fidelibacterota; class Marinisomatia; order SCGC-AAA003-L08; family JACNLC01; genus JAADGM01. Next base: position 20,958 of record JAADGM010000067.1, read on the forward strand.
CACAAGTTCCAATTTTTGTCCCATATTTATCAATTTGATTCAGGGTTATGACAATGAGCTTCAGTCAGGTAATGAGCGAATGACATACAGAATCCGGGCTTCAAAGAACCTGTCATCGTGGGAACTGATCTTTCCAGTTTTTCCCGAGAACTTCCGAAGCCACTGCCAGATCGATAGTACGATGCGCTCGTTTGACCACCGGAGGGTCAATCATTTTACTTCCCAGTGTAACCACCCCCTTTCCCTGCTCCAAAGCTGTGTCGTAAGCCATAACGATTCTCTGCGCCTTCTCGATTTCAGATGCTGTCGGTGTAAAGGCCTGATGAATTGGCCCGATCTGGCGCGGATGGATACAACCCTTGCCGTCGAATCCAAGGGCTTTGGCCTCCTCAACCGACCGCCTCAAACCTTCCGTGTCGTTAACATCCGAATAAACCGTGTCGATGGGCTGGAGCCCCGCTGCCCGGGCGGCATTGACCAGCATACTGCGGGCGAAAAACGATTCATTGTCCCCGGAGGTGCGTTGAGTACCGAGGTCCGCGGTATAATCCTCAAGACCGATGGCGAGAGCAATATTGTTCGGGCTGGCCTGGGCGATTTCAAGCGCCTGCAGGATTCCCAATGCACTCTCCAGGATCGGCATCAGAAAGACAGGTTCCTTTCGGCTGCAACTGAGGCAAATCTCATCAATCTTTTGGTCGATCGTCTTTAACTGGTCGGCCGATTCCACTTTCGGGATCAGGATTGTGTGAACATTGTTCGGGACGACAGCTTCCAGGTCTTCCAGTCCCAGTGCCCCTTGATTGATACGAACCATCCGCTCGGCGCCAAAAAAATCCAGCACCCTCAGTGCGTTCCGGACAATGTACCGTGCAGATGTTTTTTCGGCGGGGGGCACAGAATCTTCCAGATCCAGGATGATCCCGTCGGGTTTATGGATGCCGGCATTGAGCATCAGCTTGGGCTGAATCCCGGGTATATACAATCTGCTGCGCCGGAAGCGGTCTCTCGTGGAGTGATAAAGGCTGTGGTCTTGCAGGGCAGGCAGGGATTCGCCCCCGAGATCGGGAAGAGCCGCTTTAACCGCAGCTTCGATCCTGGCCTGTAGTACAAACGGCAGGGCACCGTTATCAATGATCTCCAGCAGACCGTTTACTACCCAGAGTTCGGTAAGTGTTTTTTCCGCCAGGGCAGTAATTGAACGGCCATATAATTTTTCTACTTTTGACTGCATCCGGATTTTAATTCCCCCTTTTGATTTGGGGGTGAACCGGATCAGGCAGTCCGATCTGCTGTTCCTGTTACCGCTGGTATATGCCTCCATCTGCTGTTTTTCTCCTAATACTGCAGTAATTCACGAATTGCCTGCTCTATCCATTGAGACTGCACCAGGATCTCACGTTCAAGCACCGGTGCGTAGGCGATGGGAATGTTTAATGACGCCACCCTTTTGACAGGAGCATCCAGCAGGTCGAAGCACTCATCAGCAATGCGGGCAGCGATCTCCGCGCCAAATCCTCCTGTGAGGTTATCTTCGTGGGTGACAAGAACCCGGCTGGTTTTTTTGATTGAGCGGCGGATGGTGTCCATGTCCAGCGGATTCAGTGTCCGGATGTCGATGATTTCCACGGAGGCCTCTATAGTCCGGGCGGCCTCCACCGATTTCTGTACCGTTGCGCCCCAGGTGACCACCGTAAGGTCATAACCTTCCTGAACAAGGCGGGCCCGGCCGAAAGGCAGCAGATAATTCTCATCGGGTTCCGGCCCGGCAGCATAACCCTGCCGATAAAGCCCCTTGTGTTCCATGAACAGAACGGGGTCCTCCATGCGGCAGGCGGTTTTCAGCAGGCCCTTGGCATCTGCAGCGGTGGACGGGTATGCCAGAAAAATACCCGGCAGATGGGCGAAATAACCATCGATGCTTTGACTGTGGCACAGACCGCCGTGTATGTAGCCGCCCACGGGCACCCGGATCACAAGCGGACAGGCCCAGGCATTGTTCGACCGGTAACGCAGGGTGGCCACTTCGTTGCGGAGCTGCATCATGGCCGTCCAGATATAATCCCCAAATTGTATTTCCACCACCGGTTTGTAACCGCAGGTGGCCATACCCACAGCCGTGCCGATGATGGAGGATTCTGCCAGCGGACCATTAAAAATTCTGTCTTCACCGTATTTGGCGGAAAGACCACGGGTGGCCGTAAAGACCCCTCCCTTTTTGCCGGCCACATCCTGACCATAAATGACCATCTTATCGTTCAGGGCCAATTCTTCGTCCAGGGCATGGTTGATAGCGTCCACCATGACAGCCCGTTCACCGGCAGGAGGCTCCGGCAGTTCCGTGACCGGCGTAAATCCCGAATACAGGTGCTTCTCTACACCGGCAGGATCGGGATCAGACTGCAGGGCTGCCCGATCTGCCAGCTCGTCAATTTCTTTTTTTACTTCAGCCGATACGGTCTCGAATTCGGTTTTCCGGATAATACCGGCGGTGACGCATTTATCGGCGAAAATGACCAGAGGGTCCTTCTGTTTATCTTTTTCAAGTTCTTTGGCATCCCGGTATTTTCTCTGGTCATCGGAAGAGGAATGAGGAAGCAGCCGCACGACATTGGATACGATCAGACTGGGTCCCTGACCTTTGCGGGCCCGGTCAACGGCTTTTTTGAAAGCGGCGCCTGCGGAGAAAAAATCGGTACCGTCAATATCATGCCGTGCCAGGGAATGGAATCCTGCTGCGATCTTGTAAACGGAGCCCCCGGCAGTCTGATCCGCGATGGGAACGGAGATGGCATAGCCGTTATTCTCAACATGAAAAATGACCGGAGCCTTTTCCCGGCTGGCCCAGTTCAGCGCTTCGTGAAAATCTCCCTGGCTGGTGGTCCCTTCGCCGGAAGAAACATAGACAACCTGCTTTAAACCCTCTCTTTTGCAGGCAAATGCAGCCCCCACGGCCTGAAGGTATTGGGTTCCGGTGGGACTGGATTGACTGACGATCCGCAATTTTTTATGCCCGAAATGCTGGGGCATCTGCCGCCCGCCGGAGCTGGGGTCATCCGCCCTGGCCAAAAAAGCCAGCAGGATTTCATAAGCCGTGACGCCGAGTCCCAGATTCAGGGCCTGATCCCGGTAGTAGGGATAGGCATAGTCGGAGCCTGTTTTAAGATTGACAGCCGCGCCCAATTGAGCGGCTTCATGCCCTGAAGCACCGATATGGAAAAACCCTTTTCCCTGCTTCAGGAGGATCAATTGTTTTTCATCCAGTCTGCGGGAAAGGGCCATCAGGCGGTAAATTTCCAGGAGCCGGGTTTTGGTGTATCCGTTAAATTTCATCTAAGATCGTCTTTTATTTCCCTGAATTTTTTTCAATTTTGAGGTGTAAAGTTATCAGTAGTGCATCATGTGGAACAGTAAAATTCGGCAGGCTCCCTTGAACATTGTTAAGGGTCGATGAACTTACCTCTTTGGCAGTGAAGAAAAAGCTGCCGGCCAGATCGACATTATCGATATTGTAATAGTGATCGATAAGATATTGGGGTGAGAATAATAGGCAGCAGCACTATTATATTTGTCCAATGAAATAATGTAAAAATTGGTTGAAAATTAGTTGAGCATTGATCAGGAGAGC